>OMVL01000016.1 GCA_900314485.1 uncultured Eubacteriales bacterium | reverse complement strand
CGTACTTTTGCAAGGCACGGATCCGTTTTTCGTATGTGTACATGATACTTGCCCCCTCTTGAGGCCTTATCCTGTCCAGCTTTTTGTCCGCACTCCCCTACCTCGCACCACTCGGGCCAAATGTGGAAAATCCGAACGTATTACGAGTTGGTAATGCGTTCGTTTTTTGTTTGGTGCTATGATCGCTGAGATGGGCTCCTTCCCATTAGAATTTGCCCTACACCCGAAATATGTCTACAATAAAATTGACCAATCATTTCCCGCTCTATCCGCTGTATGGTTGGACAGGGCTGGTGTGAATGGAATGGAGGTAACATCTAATGAGTGGTGTTCGCCCTCCAACGGATTGCAACGAGCGAATGTCACAACTTGCCGGCGAGGAACAACCGAGAAAGAGTGCAAAATAGGAATGTGCCGGACAAACAGATTGAGCTTGCTTCGTGACTGACGGTAGCGGGTAAGAAAAGTCTATAAACACCTTAAAATACGAACACAACGTTGCCCCAATGGATAAAACCGTTTTTACACGCCAAAACTAATACCAAAACATTCCAAAGGAGGTACGCTTATTGGAACTGAACGTCCAAGATGACCGAAAAATTGTCGAGGTGTGGCTGACCCACGAGGACGAGCAGAACGACGAGCTACAAGTGATGCTCAAAGCGCTCTACCGGCTGTACAAGGAGCAGAAATACACCGTAGCGGTATTTCACTCCGGCACGGGCGACCTGACCCGTCAGACCAGCGATCTGCTCTGCTACAACCGGAAAGAATTGGCGAGACAGGAGGTACGTCGGGCAAGACAGTACTCTTCTCCGGCGAGATAACGTCAGCATAGAGAGCAGGAACCCTGCGGAGGGCGGGAAAGCCTTCCCTCCGCAGCCGTTTCACGCTTGATAACTGCTCCATTTCATGTTACAATATTATCTACGAATAATATAAAGCGGGTGAACATATTGGTAGAACGTTTTGACATTGCCGGCTACTGCCGCATCTCCGTGGATGAAGAACTGGATCGGGATAATACATCCATCGAAAACCAGAAAGCAATTATTGCGAGTTTTGTCAAGGAAAAGTTCCCCGCCAGCTCCCTCACCTTCTACGAGGATCGGGACCGCTCCGGCTACACCTTCGAGCAGCGGGAGAACTACCAGATCATGCGCCGCAAGCTCATGGGGCATCAGTACGACATTCTGGTGGTCAAGGACTTCTCCCGGTTCTCGCGCCGCAACAGCCGGGGACTGGTAGAACTGGAGGACCTGCGGGACGCAGGCATCCGCATCATCTCCATCGGAGACGGCATCGACTTTCCCAACGATGACGACTGGCTGAAAATCCAGTTCCAGTTTCTCATCAACGAGATGCCGGTGACGGACACCAGCAAAAAGGTGAAGTCGGTCATCCATCGCCGCCAGCAGGACGGCAAGTGGATCTGCGCAGCTCCCTACGGCTACATTGTGAACAAGCAGCAGGCCTTTGAACTTGTCCCAACCGAGGCGGAGATCGTCCGGGAGATTTTTCGGCTGTACAACGATGGCTGGGGCTACAAGAAAATCGCCAACTATCTCACCGACCAGAACATCCCCACCCCCCGCATGGCAGAGCGGGAGCGAAAGCTGGCCGCAGGCGAGGACTACCGCCGCCCGGTGAAGCCGGTGTGGAGCATCGTCACGGTGCAGGGCATTCTGGACAACGACTTCTATATCGGCACCCTGCGGCAGGGCAAATACAAGCGCCGCAAAATCAACGGCAAGGAAATTTTACAGGACGAGCGCGACCACATCGTGCTGGAACGCCATCATCAGGCCATCATCGACTACCGCACCTTCGCCACCACCAAGGCCCTCCGGGAGCAGCGCACCACCAGCAACTACCGGGGGACAAAAATCAACGATAACGTCTACTCCGGTTTCCTCACCTGCGGGGACTGCGGCGCTCCCATGTTCGCCATGAGCCGCCGGGATTTGCAGCCCGCCTACACCTGCGGCACCTATCATCGCAGAGGTCTCAAGGGCTGCACCAGCCACCACATCCGGGTGGACAAGCTGGACGAGCTGCTGAAACTCTATGTGACCAAAGTCAAAGCCCACTCCGCCTTTATGCTGGAGCAGCTGAACGCCGACCTGAAAAAAGAGCAGGAGGACATTGCCGAGACGGAACAGAGCGAGGCGAATCTGGAGGCGGTACTGACCGACCTTCAGGAGGAGCTGCGGGTCACCAAGCGCCAGCGGATCCGGGACATTATGCGCCATCCCGACCGGGAGGCGGCGCTGGAGGAGACCTATGACGAGCTGGAACATGATCTCCTTCAGCGCATCAACGGTCTGGAGCACCAGATCATGATGAATCAGGACAAGCGGAACACCATCATTCAGGTCAACCGCATCGCCAAAACCGCCATGGACGTCTTTGACGACATTCTGGCAAAGCCCCATTTGGAACGGAACGACTTACAGCTGATCATCGACGGCATTCAGGTCTACGAGGACCATCTGGACATCCGGCTCAAGGCGGACATTGACGCCATCCTCCGCAGCGGTCAGCTTGCCAGAGAGGGCGAGACGGCGGAACACACCTCCATTGACCTCACAGCCACGCTGGTGCAGTCCGCCCGGAACCAGAAGGACAAGGTCTACACCGCCAATATTGTCAGTGACGGTGACCCTTTGGAGATTTTCACAGATAAAAACGGCGAGGTGATTTTTAAGAAGTATTCCCTCATGGGCGATCTGCAGATCGTGGCCGCTCAGATGTGCGACACCATGTTCAAGACCACCGGCTGTCCCTCAATGATTACGGATCGGGACACCGTCATCGCTGTGGCCGGAGCGCCCCGGCGTGAGTTTTTGGAAAAGCACATCTCCGGGGGTCTGGAACAGATGATGGAAGGCCGTCAGCTCTACCAGCACCACCAGGGCGAAGAGGACGTCCCCATCACTGAGGACGGACCGAATCCCCTGCCCATTGCACTGGCGGCCCCCATCATCACTGAAGGGGATGTGATGGGCTGCGTAGTGCTTGGCAACCGGGAGTCCGGCCAGGCCCTTGGCGAGCCAGAGTACAAGCTGGTCCAGACCATTGCCGGGTTTTTGGGCAAGCATATGGAGTCCTGATACGGGCAAAAAATCACCATTCTCCGTTTTTCTGCGGAAAATGGTGATTTTTGCTTTATTTGGCCGCTGTAATCTTACCGGCAATGGCACTGGCCGCCGCCGTGGCGGGAGAGGCCAGGAAAATCTCCACCTTGGAGGTGCCCATGCGGCCCAGGAAGTTTCGGTTATTGGTAGCCACTACCCGCTCGCCGTCAGTGAGAATGCCTCCCGTCCGCCCACAGCAGAGTCCGCAGCCGGGATGGGTGATGATGGCTCCCGCCGCCGCAAGGGTGTCCAGTGTGCCGTCCTCCAGCGCCTGGAGATAGATTTTTCGGCTGGCAGGGGTAACAATGAACTTGACGAAGGGCGCGACCGTCCTGCCTTCGACAATCGCTGCCGCCGTATGAAGGTCTTCCAGTCGGCCGTTGGTGCAGGAGCCAAGGAACACCTGATCGATCTCCAGCCCCTCCAAGTCGCTGACAGGGCGGATCTTGTCCACCTGGGAGGGGCAGGCCAGCACAGGCACCAGCTCCGACCCCTGATAGTGAATGGTCTTGAGATAATTTGCATCCGGATCGCCGCAGAGCGTTTTCATCTCCTCGGTCAGCTCGACCTCACAGTATTCCGCCGTCTTTTCGTCCGGGGTAAACAGGGCGCACTTGGCTCCCGCCTCGATGGCCATGTTTGCCATGGTCATTCGGCTGGCCACCGTCATGTGCTCCACTGCGGAGCCCGAGAATTCCAGAGCGCAGTAGGATGCCCCGGCGGCGGTCAAATCGCCGATGAGCCGCAAAATCACGTCCTTGGAAGTGACGTTCCGGGGCAGCTCGCCGTCAATGACCACACGGATGGTCTCAGGGATCTTCACCCAAAGGGTGCCGGTACCCAGAATGGAGGCCATCTCAGTATAGCCGATGCCGGAGGAAAATGCGCCGACGCATCCGTAGGTTGTGGTATGGCTGTCGGTGCCGAAGACCACATTGCCCGGCTTTACATAGCCCGCCTCGGTCATCAGCTGGTGGCAGATGCCGTCAGAGCGATGGACGTGGGTCAGGCCGTACTTTTCCGCAAACTCATTTCCAATACGGTGGTGTCGGGGGTCGTCCAGCTGGCTGGCAGGGACCAGATGGTCATAGATCAGGACTACCTTGTCCGGGTCCCAGAGCTTGGTAAAGCCCATCTCCTCAAATTTGTCCTTGACGAAGGGGATGAAAATGTCGTGGATCATCACCCGGTCCACATTGACGGTGACAATATCGCCGCATTTGGCGTCTGCGATCCCGGTATTCCGGCGCAGCAGTTTTTCAATGAATGTCGCTCCCATAATACGATGTGCTCCTTTATCCATTGGTCTCATCGGCAGGCTCCGCCCCTCTTCCAGGGGTGAAGGACCGCTTTGCCTCATTCCACAGCACGTCCCGGCTAACGGTAGCAAGGGACATGAGAATGCCCCACACCTCTTTCTGCATCTCAGGGGCCATCTCCCGCACCGCCTTGAGTACGGCATTGTAGGAGACCCACTTATTTGCGTTCATCTCCGCCAGTGTCTGGGCGCCGGAGGCGTCCAGAGAGTCAAAGACGGCAGAGACCAGAATCTTCTTCTGCTCCTCGTTCAGGCCGCCGATCCATTTGCCCAGAGCCTCATTCATAAAGAGGCTGGCGTTGGAAAGACCGTCTGCCGGGACAAAGGCAGGACCCATGACCTGCCAGGTATAGGGGTCGTGCTGAAGGGGACCGTTGGCGGAGCTTTTGATGACCCGCCGCTGAGCATCGTTGGTCAGCAGGATGCCAACCACCGATGACTCCGGCAGGATGAGGTCTACTTTGGGCAGGATCGCCCGATACTCCTCCATGTCCGCAACCGTCTGGTTAAAGCCGGGACCGTCATTAGAGTAGACGGTCATGATCCGCTCTTTGACTTCCCCTTCACAGAAGGCGGCGGCGAAGATGGCCAGATTGCCGCCCTTGGAGTGTCCGCCCACACGAAGGGGGCAGTCCGTCTCCTCAGCGATGCTGTTAAGGTAGGCTACCGCTTGGGCCTGACCGGGGGTCTCGTTGAGGTAGCAGATGTTAAAATCCTCCCGCCAGCCCACAATGGTATTGTCCGTCCCACGGTAGGCTACGTATGCAGTGCCGTCCGGGAGATAAAAGGTCACGGCGGAGAACTGAATTTCCCTTGCGTGATCCACCTCGTTGACGTAGCGGCCCAGCTGCAGGCCGCCGAACCGGGCTGAGGACGCCGCCCGCTCCAACAGGCGCTTGGGGTTGTTGACCAGATAGGACTGGTCAGTCCCCTTTTCCTGATAGATATGCCAGATCTCTGACAGCGGCATCGTTCCGCCCTCCTCGGGAGAAGGAGCGATGCCGTCCATATCCGCATAGGCCAGCTCGGAGAGAATGAGGTTATCCACCTCGTTAAACTCCTTCTCCTCCAGCGTCACATCGCCACGCCAATCCAGATAATCCAGAATGTTTGCCATGGCAATGCTCAGTCCAGACCGTTCCGGCGGCGCATGGCCTTGACCAGGCCGCCGGCGTTGATGATGTCCAAGAGATTCTCCGGCAGTGCACCGATGGGATAGGTCTTGCCGTTACAGGTGATGGATTTGCCCACTTCCACCGTCACCTCGTCCCCGTCCCGCACATCCGCCCGGAGGGCCGGGCACTCGATGAGCAGCAGGCCGTTGTTGATGGCGTTGCGGAAAAAGATGCGGGCAAAGCTGCCGGCGATGACCGCCTTGACGCCCAGGGCTTTGATGACCTCCGGTGCCTGCTCCCGGGAGGAGCCGCAGCCGAAGTTCTTGCCCGCTACGATCACATCGCCGGGCTTGATCTGCGCTGCCAGTTCAGGACGCAGAGGAGAAAAGGCATAGGGGGTCATATCCTGCACCGTTTTCAGCGCTAAGTATTCCGTGGGGATAACGATGTCGGTATCAATATCGTCACCCAGTGCCCAGATACGGGCGGTGAAGGTCTCTGCCATCGGTCACACCTCCAATTTGGGCAGTCGGTCAGCCGTGGTGATCTCTCCCGCAATGGCAGAGGCAGTCACCGTCTCGGCCGAGGCCAGATAGACAAAGGAGTTGGGATGCCCCGCACGGCCCTTAAAATTGCGGGTGCCCGTGCTGATGAGGGTCTCCCCTTCTCCGATCACGCCCTGACAGCTGCCCCAGCAGACCGAGCAGTTGGCGTTCATCACGATAGCCCCTGCCTCCATGAAGATCTTCAGCAGGCCCTCCTCCAGCGCCTGGCGGTAGACCCCGGCACTGGCGGGGACGACCAGAAAGCGCACTGTATCGGCGACCTTTCGGCCTTTCAGGATGGCAGCGCCTGCACGGAGGTCCTCAATTCTTCCGTTGTTGCAGGAGCCGAGAAACGCCTCGTCGATATGCGTGCCGAGGCACTCAACTGCCGGGACCACCTGATCGACAAAGTGGGGCTTTGCCACAACCGGCACGATCTCAGAGAGGTCGATGTCATAGGTCTTGGCGTAAACAGCGTCAGGGTCGGCGCGGAAGACGTGCTTGGGTGCTCTGCCCCGCTGAGCCAGATAGTCCAGGGCGACCTCATCCGCCTCCATGAGGGCGGTTTTCGCTCCCGCCTCCACGCAGAGGTTGCAGACGGCAATGCGGTCGGACATGGTGAGGGTCTTTAAACCCTCGCCGCCAAACTCCATGGCCTTGTAGTTGGCCCCGTTGGCGCCGATGCGGCCGATGATGGTCAAAATCAAATCACGGGCGGTGACGCCGGGATTCAGCCGTCCGGTGAGGTTAAATTTCAGGCTCTCCGGCACCAGCACCCAGCTCTTTCCGGTGACCATGGCGTAGAGGTAGTCCGTACAGCCCACGCCGGTGCCAAAGGCGCCCAGCGCACCATAGGCGCAGGTGTGGCTGTCAGCGCCGAAGATCAGCTGTCCGGGGCGGACGTGATGCTCCATCATAATTTGATGACATACGCCCTTGCCCTCATAAAAGGTGATGCCGTTTGCTTTCGCAAAGTCCCGCATTTTCTTGTGGCTGGCCGCCGTCTTGACACTGTCGGAGGGCAGATTGTGATCCACGATCCAGACCAGCTTATGAACGTCCGCAATATGGGGGCGAGCCAGCTTGTTGTACATATCAATGGTGAGGTGGGTGGTGCCGTCGTTGCTCATGAGATAGTCCAGCTCCACGGTGTGGATGTCGCCGGGGCGGACGGATTCCACACCTGCGGCGGAAGCGATGATCTTTTCAGCCAGTGTCATGCCCATTGCTCACGCCTCCTCCCGATTCAGAGAGGCCAGCAGACCGCCCTGATTCAAAATATCCTGCATATAGGGGTTGAGCTTCGTGCAGGTATAGGTCACGCCGTTCACCGTGGCGGTGCCGTCCGACAGGGACAGCTCCATCTCCTCCCCGTCGGAGACATGGTCATACAGCTCCTTGCAGACAATGACAGGCAGGCCGATGTTGATGGCATTGCGGAAGAAGATGCGGGCAAAGCTCTTTGCCACCACCGCCTTGACGCCCAGCGCCTTGAGGACAGCCGGAGCCTGCTCTCTCGACGAGCCGCAGCCAAAGTTCTCCGCTGCTACCACATAGTCCCCCGGCTGCACCCGGCTGGCAAAGGTGGTATCCAGAGACTCAAAGGCATGGCTCTTCATCTCCTCTACCGTGGGGTACAGGAGGTATTGTGAGGCGATGATCTGGTCGGTGTCCACATCGGTGTGGAATTTAAAAATCTGACCCATATGTAAGGACTCCATTTCTCAATGAAATATGGCTCTATTATACCGTTCTTTCCCCTGTTGCGCAAGGGATTCCATACGGTTACAGAAAAGCCCGCCGAAGTTCGGCGGGCTTTGCAGATATGATTTGTTACCGCACAGAGTAGTTGGGCGCTTCCTTAGTGATGGAGATGTCGTGGGGATGGCTCTCCTTCAATCCGGCGGAGGTGATGCGGACGAACTGTGCCTTCTCCTGCAGAGTAGGGATGTTGGCTGCGCCGCAGTAGCCCATGCCGGAGCGGATGCCGCCGATCATCTGGAAGATGGTGTCGGTGAGCAGTCCCTTGTAGGGCACACGGCCCTCCACGCCCTCGGGGACCAGCTTGCGCTTGCCGGCCTGGAAGTAACGGTCCTTAGAGCCGTTGTTCATGGCGGCGATGGAGCCCATGCCGCGGTAAGTCTTGAAGGAGCGGCCCTGATAGATCTCCGTCTCGCCGGGGGCTTCGTCGCAGCCTGCCAGCAGGGAGCCCAGCATGACCACGTTGCCGCCGGCGGCCAGTGCCTTGACAATGTCGCCGGAATACTGGATGCCGCCGTCAGCGATGATAGGCACACCGTACTTGGCGGCGACGCAGGCGGCGTCGTAGACAGCGGTGATCTGGGGCACGCCGATACCGGCCACCACACGGGTGGTACAGATGGAGCCGGGGCCGATGCCTACCTTGACGCAGTCCACGCCGGCTTTGATAAGCGCCTCGCAGCCGGCGGCAGTCGCCACATTGCCGGCGATCAGCTGCACGTCGGGATAGAGGGCCTTGATCCGCTCCACGTTGCGGATGATGTTCTGGGAGTGGCCGTGGGCGGAGTCGAGACACAGGACGTCAGCGCCCACCTCTACCAGTGCGGCCACACGGTCCATCAGGTCGGCGGTCACGCCGATGGCAGCGCCGCAGAGCAGGCGGCCCTTCTCGTCACGGGCGGCGTTGGGATAGGCCACTGCCTTCTCAATGTCCTTGATGGTGATAAGGCCCTTCAGGCAGCCGTTGTCGTCCACGATGGGGAGCTTTTCGATCTTATGCTTGCCCAGCAGCTGCTTGGCCTCGTCCAGGGTGATGCCCTCATGAGCGGTGATCAGGTTGTCCTTGGTCATGACCTCGGAAATCAGGCGGTCCCGGTCAGTCTCGAACTTCATGTCACGGTTGGTGATGATGCCCACCAGCTTGCCGCCCTTTTCGCAGATGGGCACGCCGGAGATGCGGTACTTGGCGCACAGGTCGTCCGCCTCGCCGATGGTGTGGCCGGGAGCCAGCCAGAAGGGGTTGGTAATGACGCCGTTTTCAGAGCGCTTGACCATATCCACCTGCTCAGCCTGGGCGGAGATGGACATATTCTTGTGGATGATGCCGATGCCGCCCTCTCTTGCAATGGCAATGGCCATGCGGTACTCGGTGACGGTGTCCATGGCTGCGGACATGACGGGGATATTCAGCCGGACCTTCTTTGTCAGCTGGGTGTGCAGGTCGATGTCCGAGGGGAGCACGTTGCTCTCAGCGGGGATGAGCAGCACATCGTCAAAGGTGAGTCCCTCTTTGACAAACTTGGTGGAAGCATCAGTATTGATCATAATGTCCAGCTCCTTTCTGTCTTTCAGGCAGGTAAATTAACTTATTTGTGTCCGTGGATGACCAATTTCTGCTTTGCGCACAGGTCGCCCAGATCGTCCATTGTGGCCGCAGGCAGACGCAGCACGCCGCCGCAGTCCGGACAGTGCAGCTCCACGGAGGAATAGTGGATGTCCACAGAAAACCGCTTGGAACCGCAGGTACAGGAGATGTCTCCTCTCCCGGCGATGTCCTTCAGCTCTCCCAGAATCTCGGACATGATCGTCTCGTCCAGGAAGACGCCCTCGTCGTCCTCTTTTCGAGCGGCCTGCTTGTCCAGCGTCTGCTCCAGCCGGGGCAGAGCAGCAAAGACCTGACCCTCTTCTCCAATGTAGCAGCAATCAATGCCGGTATTGGGGCAGGAAAAGCCGAGGATCTTATGTCCCATCAACTGGTCCCCGGTGAGGGTCACCTGGTGCTCACCGCCGCAGGCAGCGCAGGGGACGGTGATCCGATAGGCCCGCTCCTCATAGTCTACCCGGAAGGCGCTCTTCCCGCAGGGACAGGGCAGCTTCATATGGCCCACAGACAGGGAGAACAGGCTCCGGTCCGCCGCCACGCTCTGGCGGCAGCTGGGACAGATATAGCCGATGGTACGGCGTTTCTCTTCCATGAGAAGCCTCCTCCTTATGGTTGTTCAGAATATTATAACAGTCTGATTTTAAAATTACAATTCACTTGTGTGACAAAAGACAGGCTCATCGCCGGGTTTTTGCTATGCAAAACTTTACATCTGCATATTTCGCCCCACTTGGGACATAATGAGCAGCATGGAATTAAAAGGAGTTGAGCGCCATGAGCGAAAAAAAACTGGGCAGTCAGACCTTTGCCCTGGCCTGTCCCCCGTCATTGCTGGGCTGGGCCAGCGTTGTGGGCAAAAAAGAGGGCGACGGCCCTCTGGGAGCCAATTTCGACCTGATCTCACAGGACAGCTATTTTGGTGAAAAGACCTGGGAGAAGGCGGAGCGGGCCATGCAGCGTCTGGCCCTGACCCAGGCACTGGAAAAGTCGGGACTGGCGGCGGTCTCCCTGGACGCTTTGTTCGGCGGCGATCTGAACAATCAGTGTATTGCCACTTCCTATGCCGCCCGGAGTCTGGGGGTCCCCTTCTTCGGGCTGTACGGCGCCTGCTCCACCATGGCGGAGAGTCTGGCTCTGGCGGCCCTGCTGCTGGACGGGGGCTTCGGCACTCAGACAGCGGCCATTGCGTCAAGCCACTTCTGCACGGCGGAACGGCAGTACCGCACTCCTCTGGAATACGGCGGCCAGCGGACGCCCACCGCCCAGTGGACGGCCACAGCTTCAGGCGCAGTGATTTTGGGGCAGAACGGCCCCGGGCCCTATGTCACTCATGTGACGGCGGGTAAAATCGTGGACCGGGGTATCAAGGACGCAAACAACATGGGCGCCGCCATGGCTCCGGCAGCCTATGACACGCTGAAGACCCACTTTTCCGACACCGGACGTACCCCTGATTTCTACGACCTCATCGTCACCGGCGATCTGGGCAAGCTGGGAAAGGCACTGCTGGAGGAGCTGTTTCGGCAGGACGGGGTGGAGTTTTCCAACTACAACGACTGCGGGCTGATGCTCTTCGATCTGGAACATCAGGATGTCCACTGCGGCGGCTCCGGCTGCGGGTGCTCCGCCTCTGTGCTCACCGGGGTACTGCTGGACGGGGTGAAAAGCGGGCAGTACCAGAATATCCTCTTCTGCGCCACAGGCGCGCTCCACTCCCCCACAGCCCTGGGTCAGGGAGAGAGCATTCCCGGCATCTGCCACGCTGTGGCCATCTCCAACACACGCTGAAAGGAGACATCTCCATGATTTTAGACTGCATCAAGGCCTTTCTGGCAGGAGGGCTGATCTGTCTCGTCGGTCAGTTTCTCATTGACCGTACCAAGCTCACTCCCGCCCGCATCCTCACCTGCTTCGTGGTGGCAGGCGTCATTTTGCAGGCCATCGGACTCTATCAGCCCATTTCCGACTGGGCAGGGGCCGGAGCGTCGGTGCCCCTCACCGGATTCGGGGCCAATTTGGCCCGAGGCGTGAAGGAGGAAGTGGCCGCAAAGGGGATTCTGGGTGCCTTTACCGGCGGCGCCAAGGCCGCTGCCGGCGGAATTGCAGCCGCCGTCTTTTTCGGCTGGCTGGCAGCGGTGCTGTTTCAGCCGGAGGATAAAAGCTGATAAAGCGCAAATCGGCGCTCAAAGCCCGGGAATCAAAAATGCTCTCCTTTGGCACTTGGGTCAATGGAGAGCATTTTCACTCTGTCAGGGTAACGGTAAATACATATCCCCCCTGGTTGTCCGGAGAGACCGTCACGGACGTCCAGTCTGCGGGGAGGGTAAACGGCTCATCCGCCTGCCGGGTGATGACATAGTTTTCATACTGCCACAGCCGGCCCGGGGTGAGCTCTTCAAAATAGGTCTCCATCGTCCAGCTGTTTTGGGTCATCAGCTCTGCGTGGGGCCGGCCTACATAGCGCAGGTGCCACGGCTCATAGGGAATGCCGGTCTCAGAGACGCCGTAATAGGGGTAGCGGATAATAAACCCGTACTGCCAGCAGTTGTCGTTGATCCATTGCCCCGCCTCCGTTTTCAGCAGGGCTCTCCCGGCATAGCCGGGGACATAGACATCCAGGGCAAGCCCGGCCTGATGTTCGCTGGCATCCAGCGTGGCCGCCACATCCCCGTCCTCGGTGATGGTCTCCTCCTGCTCCTCCCGGGTGCGGTAGCTGCTGCGGATCAGGAGGGATACGCCAAACTGCTCCTGCACTGCCTGAGAGAGCGCCTCATAATCCTCCTCCATGGCCTCGTCCATGAGGACGCCGGCGGCGTTATAGTCGATCAGCCGGGGCTGAAAGTCCTCCGGGATATGATTTCGGCTGTTGATGAGCATTAGGCTGCGGTCCTGCTCCCCTCCCTCTGCCAGCAGCTGCTCCATGGTGTAGCCCTTCATGGCGAAGGCACCCTCCTCCACCTGCGATAAGGAGATACGGACCGCAGAGCGGCTCATGGCATTGACCGCCAGATAGCGCCAGTCCGGCCGAAGGAACAGGGCGGCACAGCCTAAAACAATAAGCAGCCCGCCAAAGGCCAATATCATTTTTTTGCCCAAGTGACGCACATTTCGCCCCTCCCTTCTCTTTTTTGCCAGTTTATCATTGAAATACCGGGAAAACAAGAGAATTTAGGGAGCATTTATGGTTTTTACCAGATTTCTTAATGATTTGCCGCTTTAGCGCAGCCAAAAAACCGCATCTCCTGAGAGATACGGGTTTATGAGATGTGCTTGTTGGGATTGAATATACCGGCAAACTCCCTCTTGTACCGTGCCGTAGGAACGATCCGGCAGCCTTACTCAGCTCGACAGGATCCTTTGCGCCGGACATTTCTGTTCTCCTTGACAAAAATCTTTTGTTCTGGTATAGTACCTGTTGAAAAGGTGCGATTTTAGAGTCTTTTCAAAGCAAATGTTACGGATCACTTCCTGAGGGAAGTCAAGGCCATACGGACAGCCGGGTCCACTGCCGATTGGCGGCTTGCCGCCTTATTGATTGAGTTAAAAGCTCAACTTTTATAAGTTGGTTACTTTATAACCGAAATGCGTTTGACACGCAGACTTGTGAAACGGTCAATAAGAGTAGTAAAAGTATCATCATGCTATATAGACTCTGTAGTACCCGATATCCGATTTGACAACACGAATTTCCTCACGAAATAGCGAAATCTGTTTTAAGTGAGGTGAGTGAGGTTGCCGCTGCTTTCTCAGGATATAAAACGCAAGCTGTGTGAAACGGCTTGCGTTTTTTTCTTGAGGGGTTGAGGATATGGATAGCAAGAACAGGGGACGGAATCAGCATAGAGCCCCCATTTTTGAGGCACTGGAGACCTTCCGGCAGATGCGGGTGGTGCCTTTTGATGTGCCGGGACATAAGCGTGGACGGGGCAATCCGGAGCTGACTGCCTTTCTCGGAGAACGTTGTGTGGGCGTAGATGTCAACAGCATGAAGCCTCTGGATAACCTCTGCCACCCCATCTCGGTCATTCGTGAGGCCGAGGAGCTGGCGGCAGATGCCTTTGGAGCGGCCCATGCATTTCTCATGGTGGGAGGTACGACCAGCTCTGTACAGAGCATGGTACTCTCTGCCTGTAAACGGGGAGATGAGATCATTCTGCCTCGAAATGTCCACCGCAGCGTCATTAATGCCCTTGTACTTTGCGGCGCCGTGCCGGTGTACGTGAATCCCGAGGTAGATCAGCGTCTGGGGATCTCGCTGGGTATGCAGCGGGAGCAGGTGGCTAAGGCCATTGCCGAGCACCCCGGCGCGGTTGCCGTGCTGGTCAACAACCCGACCTATTACGGCATTTGCAGCGATTTGCGGGCCATTGTTCAGATGGCGCATGAGGCAGGGATGCTGTGCCTTGCTGACGAGGCCCACGGCACGCATTTTTACTTTGGCGAGCATATGCCTGTCTCTGCCATGGCGGCGGGAGCGGACATGGCGGCCGTTTCCATGCACAAGAGCGGCGGCAGCCTGACCCAGTCCAGCCTGCTGCTGACGGGGCCGGCAGTCTCCCCGGGACATGTACGTCAGATCATCAACCTGACCCAGACCACATCCGGCAGTTATCTGCTCATGTCCAGTCTGGACATCAGCCGCCGTAATCTGGCGCTCCGGGGACGTGATGTGTTCCGGCGGGTGACAGAGATGGCCTGTTATGCCCGGGAAGAGATCAACGCCATCGGCGGCTACTATGCCTTCGGGCCGGAATTGGTGGATGGCAATGCAATTTTTGATTTTGACGCCACCAAACTGAGCGTACACACCCGGGATATTGGTCTTGCCGGCATTGAGGTCTACGATATTCTGCGGGATGAATACGACATTCAGATCGAATTTGGCGATATTGGCAATATCCTGGCTTATCTCTCCATCGGAGACCGTTTGCAGGAGGTGGAACGTCTGGTCAGTGCGCTGGCAGAGATCCGCCGCCGCTACCAGCGGGACAGCAGCGGCCTGCTCCGTCAGGAGTATATTGACCCCGAGGTGGTCTCCAGCCCTCAGGAGGCGTTTTACGCCGCAAAGAGAAGCGTGCCGCTGCAGGAGAGTGCGGGCTGCGTATGCAGCGAATTTGTCATGTGTTATCCGCCCGGCATCCCCATTTTGGCACCGGGTGAGAAGATTACCCGACAGATTTTGGACTATATTGAGTACGCCAGACTGAAGGGCTGCTCGCTGACCGGCCCGGAAGATCCGGAGATTCAGCGCATTAACGTCTTGGCATAAGGAGGAGGTAAACATGGAACTGTGGTTCAGCGAATTTCACGCCCCGGATGTAAAACACAGTATTCGGGTGAACCGGCACCTCTATTCCAAACGCAGCGACTATCAGCAGATCGACATTTTTGACACGCCGGAATTTGGGCGGGTGCTGGCATTGGATGGAAATGTCATGCTCACGGAGCGGGATGAATTTATTTACGATGAGATGATTACCCACGTTCCCATGGCCGTCCATCCCAACATTCGGGATATTCTGGTCATTGGAGCCGGAGACGGCGGCGTTGTGCGGGAACTGACCCGATACGACCGGGTGGAGCGGATCGATCTGGTGGAGATGGATCCCCAAGTGGTGGAGGCATGCCGCACCTATTTGCCGGAAAATGCCTGCCGGCTGGATGACAGCCGTGTCCGCATCACCTTTGATAACGCACTGCGTTTTATCCGCCGGTGTCATTCTGCCTACGATCTGGTGATCGTGGACTCCACTGACCCCTTCGGCCCGCTGGAAGGACTGTTTACCCGGGAATTCTACGGCAGTTGCTACAATGCTCTGCGGCCGGATGGGATCATGGTCAATCAGCAGGGCAGCCCGTTTTACCGGCATGATGTGGAGGCGATGAAGCGGAGCCACAAGCGTATCGTCAGCACCTTCCCTATCAGCCGTATCTATCAGGCTCACATCCCTACCTATGCCGCAGGGTACTGGCTGTTTGGCTTTGCAAGCAAAACCTATCATCCCATTGACGATTTGAACGCAAAGGCATGGGAGGCGTTGGGGCTGCGTACGCAATACTATACCACCAAACTCCATGTGGGCTGCTTCTATTTACCGGCCTTTTTGGAGGAAATCGTC
This sequence comes from uncultured Eubacteriales bacterium, assembly GCA_900314485.1. GTDB lineage: Bacteria > Bacillota > Clostridia > Oscillospirales > Oscillospiraceae > Onthomonas. Next base: position 10,242 of record OMVL01000016.1, on the reverse strand, counting down.
AAGGAGGTCGAAGATGCTGCATCCCAACATTGAGACATTTATCGGTTGCGACAGTGACTATCAAGCGGCAGATGTTGTACTGTTCGGCGCGCCCTTTGACTCCACCACAAGTTTCCGTCCCGGCGCCCGTTTTGGCCCGTCCGCCATCCGGCATGAGAGCTTTGGCCTGGAGACCTACAGCCCCTATCAGCAGCGGGACCTGACTGACTATGCTGTCTTTGACAGCGGCGATCTGGAGCTTTGCTTCGGAAGCGCTGAGCAGGCGCTGGCAGATATTAAGGGCCGTGCCGCTGAGATTTTGAGCGACGGGAAATTTCCGCTGCTCATCGGCGGCGAGCATCTGGTGACGCTGGGCGCGGTGAGAGCGGCACTGGAGCGTTATCCGAAGCTTCACATCATCCATTTTGACGCCCACGCAGACCTGCGGGAGGACTATCTGGGGGCAACGCTGAGCCACGCCTGTGTGATCCGCCGTTGCTATGACCTGATGGGAGACGGGAGGATCCACCAGTTCTGCATCCGCAGCGGAGACCGGAGCGAATTTCAATTTGCCAAAAAGCATACGGAAATGCATCCCTTCAGCTTTGAAGGTCTGGACGCCCTCGTGGAACAGCTGAAAGAGAGCAATGTGCCGGTCTATCTCACCATAGATTTGGACTGCCTTGACCCGTCTTGCTTCCCCGGTACCGGAACGCCGGAGGCGGGGGGCGTCACCTTTATGCAATTACTGTCCGCCATTCAAGCCGTCTGCGGAGTGAACCTGGTGGGCGCCGACATTAACGAACTGGCTCCCATGCTGGATCAGAGCGGCGTTTCTACCGCCACTGCCTGTAAGGTGCTGCGGGAGCTGCTGCTGGCAATTCTGAACGCCAAAGAAGATAAGGAGAGATCAAAATGAGCAGAGTGTTAGTGATTGGCTGCGGCGGCGTAGCCTCTGTCGCCATTTCCAAATGCTGTCAGGTCAGCGAAGTTTTTACCGAGCTGTGCATTGCAAGCCGCACCAAGAGCAAGTGCGACCGCCTTGCCGCAAAGCTGGCGGGGAAGACTGCTACCAAAATTACCACTGCCCAGGTGGACGCCGACGATGTGCAGCAGGTCATTGACCTGATTCGCAGCTATCAGCCTGATCTGGTGATGAACATTGCCCTTCCCTACCAGGATCTTACCATTATGGATGCCTGCCTGGCCTGTGGCGTCAACTATATGGATACCGCCAACTATGAGCCGGAGGATACCGACGACCCGGAGTGGCGTCTCATCTATGAAAAGCGCTGCAAGGAGGAGGGTTTCTCCGCCTATTTCGATTACAGCTGGCAGTGGGCATACCGGGAGAAGTTTGAAAAGGCCGGGCTCACCGCCCTGCTGGGCTGCGGCTTTGACCCCGGCGTGACACAGGCATACTGTGCCTATGCCGCAAAGCACGAATTTGACCAGATCGACACCATCGACATTCTGGACTGCAACGGCGGCGACCACGGCTACCCCTTTGCCACCAATTTTAACCCGGAGGTCAACCTGCGGGAGGTCTCCGCTCCCGGCAGCTTTTGGGAGGATGGTCACTGGGTGGAGATACCCGCTATGAGCATCAAGCGGGAGTATGACTTCGATCAGGTGGGAGAGAAGGATATGTATCTGCTGCACCACGAGGAGATCGAGTCTCTGGCAAAGAATATCTCCGGCGTCCGGCGCATCCGGTTCTTCATGACCTTCGGCCAGAGCTATCTGACCCACATGCGCTGTCTGGAAAATGTGGGCATGCTCTCCACCACGCCCGTCCTGTTTGAGGGGAAGGAGATCGTCCCCATCAAGTTCCTCAAGGCGCTGCTGCCCGATCCGGCCAGCCTTGGCCCCCGCACCCACGGCAAGACCAACATTGGCTGTATCTTCACCGGCTGGAAGGACGGAAAAGAGAAGACCTACTATATCTACAACGTCTGCGATCACCAGGAATGCTACCGTGAGGTGGGCAGTCAGGCCATCAGCTATACCACCGGCGTCCCTGCCATGTGCGGAGCGCTGATGCTGCTGACGGGCAAATGGAGCAAGCCTGGCGTCTACACCGTAGAAGAGTTCGACCCGGATCCCTTCCTTGACGCATTGGATCAGTACGGCCTGCCTCGTCGGGAGAGCCATGATCCGGCTCTGGTGGATTGATGGGGCAGGGAATCGACTGCCGTTCCCCGTTTGCCGCTCTTGGAGCCCATCGTCCGGAGGAACTGTTCTCCACGCTGCCCACTCCCTGTTATATTCTGGATGAGGCGCAGCTTCGTCGAAACGGTAAGATTCTCTCCGGCGTGGCGGCTCGTACCGGGTGTAAAATTTTATTGGCCCAGAAGGCGTTTTCCAACTACGATCTTTACCCCGTGCTCGCCCCGTATTTGAGTGGTACCGAGGCCAGCGGCCTTTATGAGGCCCGCCTTGGCGCAGAGGAGATGCCCGGCAAAGAGGTTCATGTCTTCTGCGCCGCCTATCGGGAGGATGAAGTGGAGGAGCTGCTTCGGTATGCCGATCACATCGTGTTCAATTCTCCCCGACAGCTGGCAAAGTTTGGACCTGCCGCCAAAGCGGCGGGGAAAAGCGTGGGACTCCGTATCAATCCGGAGTGTTCCACTCAGGAGGGTCACGGGATCTACGACCCCTGTGCGCCGGGCAGCCGACTCGGGACGACAAGAGCGCAGTGGGAGCGGGAGATGAACGCTGAACTGACCGGGCTTCTGGATGGCCTGCATTTTCATACCTTGTGTGAGCAGGACGCAGATGCGCTGGAAACCACGCTGAAGGCGGTGGAAGAAGGGTTTGGCGATGTGCTGCCAAAGATGAAGTGGCTGAACATGGGCGGCGGGCATCACATTACCAGACCGGGCTACGATATGAAAAAGCTGGAGCAGTGCATCGGCTATGCCCAGCGCCAATGGAATTTGCAGGTATATTTGGAGCCGGGAGAGGCCTGTGCGCTGAATGCGGGTTATCTGGCTGCCCGTGTTTTGGATGTGGTGCAAAATGGGGATGTACAGATCGCCATTCTGGATACCAGTGCTGCTTGCCATATGCCTGACGTGCTGGAAATGCCCTATCGTCCGCCGCTCTACAATGGGATGGACGCGGAGCATACACCCTACGTCTATCGGCTGGGCGGCCCCACCTGCCTTGCGGGAGATGTAATCGGGGATTACGGCTTTCCCGTGCCGTTGCAGGAGGGGGACCTGTTGCTGTTCGGCGACATGGCAATTTACACCACCTGTAAGAACAACACCTTCAATGGTATGCCGCTGCCGGCGATTTATGTGCGCAAAGCAGACGGGCAGCTTCAACCGTTGGCGCAGTTTGGATATAATGATTTCCGACAGAGACTCGGAAAGCGGAAATAAGCACAAATCCTCCGCCGCAGAAATTGTACTGAATGACCTGATCCACACCCGATAAAGGGAAAACTCGACTAACAAACCGGGCGGGAACTATCAAAGGTTCCCGCCCGGTTTGTTTTATACAGCTTTATCTATGATGCATTTTCGCAGCTTTTTAATCAAAATAAGGCCCCGGAAAATCCCAGCTTCATACTAATATCTGATAAAAAGCTTTAAAAGCTTTTTATAGGGCGAAGCCCGTCAGATATTGTATGAGACGTGTTTTGCGCCATTCGGCGCAAAATGGGCAGTGCCTATTTAGGCGATGCCTATCTAATTAAAATCAAAGATTTTAATTAGATAATAGTATCAAACGTCCACGACTCTGATTGGGGGCAAAATGGGGGGAAAGTGCCGACTAACGTATTTCGCGCTTTCCCTCCGGCGGATTTTATCCCGTCATCCCACAGGAAGCCATCACACACCTTAAGCGTAATTTCAGCGTCTCCGTCCCAGTCTGCGTACCCACAGCAGGAAGCAAAGTCCGACGGCTGCGCTTGCTGCCATCAGGGTCGCCCACAGAGTGATACTGCTCTCATCCCCGGTTTTCGGGCCATTCGTGGTACCGGGCTTGGGATGATGCGGTGTATCGGGTTTGGGGTTGTCGGGCGTATCTGGTTCGGGACCGGGACTGTCCGGTGTACGAGCCAGCGTATTTGTCACAACAAACACATTCGTATCTGATATGCTGATCGAGCAAGTATACCCTTCCGGTATATTTTGCTCCCTGACAGAATAGTCACCTGTCCCGTCCATGTTCTCCCACACATACGTCCAGCCGTTGTCCGCATTCAGCGTCACCGTCTCAACACATTCATCCCCGTTATACAAAGAGATTTCCACGAAATTCGGCCGGGAATTGCTCTCCTCGTCCTTCCAGATTTTTGTCACACTGATGTCAGTCAGTCCCACAAGCTCACACTTGGGCTTGCACGTCACTGCCCGCAACAGATCGTCTCCGTCCAACGTTGGAATGGCAACGATGAACGATTTTATGCTCACCGTACGTGAATAGGCGGCATCAATCTCCACATCCGGGACATAGCGCACATAGTACACGCCGTCCTCAAGATCCTCAAAAGAAAGCCAGCCGTCTGACCCCGTGAGTCCGGTCCGCAACGGCTTCGCGGCCGTGGAGCTCATATAGGTGTCCAGCAGCTCCACACTGCCGGACAAATCATCGGCCAGATCCGTCAACGTGAGCTCTGTTGCGGCAAAGTCCTCTGTCAGCGTGATGTCCCCGCCTGCGTAGTCTGCAACGCGGTACACTTCCAGCTTTGCATCTGGGATCACCTCACCGGTCTCCACCGTATGGAGGTAAACGCCGAGCGTTCCGTCCCCCTCCGCTGTTGCCGTCGCCGGCAGGCAGAGCAACAGGAGGAGCACAATCAACAATCCTGCATTCCATTCTAAGATATGTTTTTTCATTTACTTCAGTCCTGCCTTTTTCTGCTTTCCTGTACAAAGGAGTGCAATGACCATACCCACGAAAATCAATCCGCTGACGGCTGCAATCCCTATACGCAGCCGCTCCATCGTACTGTATCGCATTGCACTGCTCTGTTGCTCTGTCGGTCCTGTACTGAAATCATAGACGATGCGGCTGCCTCGCACCAACAGCCGATGGTCGTTCACCCCGTAGGGCGTGCAAGTCAGCAACGTCACATAATCCTCGCCCTTTACAATGGCAAGTTCATCCACATCCCACGGCTCTACCACCATGATCTGATCCACCTGATAGGCCAGATCCTGCCCCAGCGCGTGCAGAAAGAAGATGTCCCCTGTCTGCATCTGCGTCAAATCTGTCAGCATTTTCTTGGATGCCATACCGGTATGACCGGATATGACCGCATGGGTGCTCTCGCCGCCCACAGGCAGTGACGAATCCTCCACCAACCCGCAGCTTTGTTTCAGCACCTCGTTTTCCGTGCCGTAGCGAACCGCCATATACACGCCGATCTGCGGAACTTCCACATAGCCGAGCAGCGCATCGGTCTGAAGCAGCGTAAAATCCTCAAACTCGGTCAGGCTGCCGCCGGAGGACAGCGCCGTGTTATAAGCACGGGCTGTCTCCAGCGTTTGCGCAAGTTCCGCATCGTCCGTGTTCTGAATTTCAGTCTGGTAGCCCTGCAGCTCCCTGTAGGCAAAGAGATCGTTGACCACGCCCGCCAGGAACGGATAATTCAGCCCCAGCAGGCCGACGGTGATGACCAGACAACTGATCAACCGTCGGACATGCTCTTGTTTCAACACCTGTTTCCCCGGACGGCTTTAGGCTTCGTCATCCTTCTTACGGCCGCGCAGCAGATAGGCCACTCCGACAAGCACCACCAGAGCGCCGGCGGCCATGACGATGATGGAGGTCACACTGCCGGTCTCGGGCAGGGAGATGCCCTTGAAGTTGCGGACGACCACGTTTACATTGGAGACGCCAGTGGTACCGGTGGTCTTATCACCGCCCTCGGTATCCCCTGTCGTGTCGGTGACAGCGGTCGCATTGGTGACGGTGACCTTCGCAGCGCCGGTCAGTGCACCCTCTTCTGTGACAGCCTCGACCTGGACGGTAATGACATTGGCCAGCTTTGCATAGCCGGAGGGGGCATCGGTCTCGGTCAAAGTGTAAGTGCCCGCATCAAGGCCCTTGAAGGTAATGTCCTCACCGGAAACGGTCTCGATCACATTTGTGGCCCCCTCTGCGTTCTTGTCAGACAGAGTATAGGTCTCACCGCTCACCGTGAAATAAAGCACATCATCGCCATTCTTCATCTGGAACTTGGCACCGCCCAGCTGGCTGTCGTCCGCACCGTCCAGCTTCTTGAGGTCAAAGGCAAAGGTGTAGACCGGAACGTTGTCCTCCAGCTTTTTGACGTCCGTTGCCTTTTCGGGGTTGTTGGAATATTCCAGCTCGACCTTGTTGTTGTTTCCGCCCGTTTTATTGACCACGGCATTTCCGTTGACCGTGGCATTGTAAGTCACGGCGACGGATTTTCCCTGATTGGCAAGAATGGTAGCGGAGGCAAATGTGATGGTCAAAACACGATTACTATATGTAACCGTGTAGCCGCCGGTTACCGTGGCGCCATCGATCTTCACGGTGACGCCATCTGTCACATTATCGGTATACACATAGTCCAGCCCGGCACTAAAGGTATCCTTCAGTTCAAACTTTGCGCCGGTGAAGGTCGTTGCGGCATTGGCCTCGTAGGTGGGGAAGTTGGTGTCAATCTCATAGTTGACCGTATCGCCGATAGCCACAGTTCCTTCATCTGACTTCGTTTCGCCGCTTACCACCTTCTTGTCCAGAGTCACAGTTGCGTCTTTCAGGGTGATGGCTCTCTGGGTGACTGTATTGCCGCTTGCGTCCGTGGGGCGCAGGTCGAGCAGGATGGGCTTAGTGGCCACGGTGCCGTCGTTCTTAGCGTTGCTGGTTTCATAGATCACCCAGTAACCGGATGCAAGGTTCGTTGCAGTGCCCGGGTTGACGGTGGTTCCTCCAATATTTTCCGTAACCACATACTGTGCAATCAGTGCGGCGAGCTTGGCAGCGTCAGAGCTATTCTCGTTCTGTCCTGCCTGACTGTCGATCGCAGTCCCATCAGCCTTCGTGATCTCACCGGTCTTGGAATCAAGCTTGAATCCTGCACCAGCAAGCAAGTTGGTAAATGCAGTTGCGTCAGCAGCCAACGCAGGAGTCAGCACCAGCTTATACTGATAGACCGGCTTGCCATTGGCGTCCTTGGCATCGGAGCCGTCGGCCTCAACCACCTTGTACAGATCCATGATCTTGACAGCAGCATAGGTATGCCCTGTTGCGTCAAAGCCGGTTGCACTCGAGCTGAGAATGACAGGAATCGTGGTCTCAACCTTTGTCAGCGTGACAGAACCGCCAGTGGCAAACGCAGCCATTGACATACTCAGCACGGTGGCCAGCGTCAGCAGGACAGCCAGCAGTTTTTTCCATGTTTTACAGTTCATAATGTTCCTCCTTTTAAGTCTATCTGCGAAAACGCCCGATCATTTGCAAATCCTTCCACTTCGCTTTCCGATATTGGAACGAACCTTCGCTTCCCTCCGGCGGCGTCTTGCGGCATAGAGCCCGCCCGCTGTGATCATCGCACAGCCGAACAGCATACACGCCAGTTCGCTCCGGGAGCCGGACAGGGGCAGGGAGATGCTCTTATAGTCGTTCATCACGATGGTGAGGTTCTCCGCCACTGTGCCGTTTTCCACAGAATCGCCGATATAGACGGTTCCGTCACTGTCGAGGATAAAGGGAATGTCCTGTGCCCGCGCGTATCCGTTGGGGGCAGATACCTCGCGGAGGGTGTAGGGCGTCAGAACGGTCAGAACGCCGGTGATCTCCCGAGCCTCGCTGCCGGAGACCCAGCTGTAGACGACATTACCGTCCGCATCCACAATCTGCAGCTTTGCGCCTGCCACCGGTCTTCCGTAGCCGTCCTCCTTGGAGATGATAACCTTCGTCTCCACGTCGGTCATGGCGACCTCCGCAGCCGTATTGCCGCCCACGGTGACAGCGCCGTTTTCGCCCACCGTGAACGTAATATCCGCCGCCAGCGTATAGCCCTCAGGCGCTTCCGCCTCGTGCAGGGTATAGCTGCCCTCCGGGAGCTGCACCGTGTCAATGTCTCCGGTGCTGCGCCATTCGGCATACACCTTCCCCGTGCTGTCCAGCACCTGCAGCAATGCCCCGTCGAGGAACATTCCGTCTGTGCCGTACTTGATGAAGCTGATGTCATAGAGGGGGCTGGTGTTGACAAAGGTAACCGTGATCTGCTCACCCTCGTCCACGGTCTCTGCAGCCGTCTGCAGCGTCAAGCCGGAGCTTCGGTTTGCGCCGCTTGGGGAGGCAATTGCGCCGCTTTCGCTGCCATTTGTCACCGTGTAGGAGGCTACATAGCCGGAGGCCGACTCCGTCACAGTGTAGGTCGAACCGACAGGCAGACCGTCAAACACGGCAGTCTGATTGTCGTTCAGTTTCACGCTGACCCGGGCTGCGCCGGAGGCGGCGGAGGTGAAGCGGAGATGTTCGCCGTTCGCCCCCACATAGCCGTAGCTGCTGTTGGGATCAAGTCCGGCAAAGTCGATGAAGAAGGTGAAGGGCTCCGCAGAGGGTGTTCCGGAGACCAGCTTCTTTAACGTAAAGCCGTTGGCGGGAACTTCCTCCTTGGTGTTCTTGACCGTCACAGCCTGAGTCTCGCCCTGCTTAATCGTGCCGGTTTCGCCGGAATAGGAGGTCGTGTAGCCCTTGTAGGTCTCCTCTTTGACGGTATAGGCTACGCCAACCGGCAGGCCGGAGACGGTGACCGTCTCCCCGTGGGCCAGATAGGCCGTCGCCACGCCGTTTTTGAAGATCAGGTCGCCGTAGAGTCCGTTGATCTCCGTATCATCCAGCGTGATCGTAAAGGTAAATTTCTCGTCGGTCGGTTCCTCACCTGCAAGCGGCTCCACCGTCTTGGTGACCTGCAGGCCGCCGGTCTCAGGCTCCGGAGGAGGTGGCGGCTCGTCCGGCTTGCTGTTCGTGAACGCCGCTGTTGCCGGCTTTGCGGAGTCCAGCGTTCCGGTCTCCCCGGTGCCGGTGGTGGTAAAGCCGTCCTGACCGGCCTCTTTCTCAACTACGGTGTAGCCCACGCCGTTGGGCAGGCCGGTGGCGGTGGCGCTCTGGCCGTGTTTGAGTTTCACGGTGGCGACGCCTTTGACAAAGGGCATATCCCCGTAATAGCCGGTGACTGATTTGTCACTGAGGGTGACCGTAAAGGTAAAGAGCTTCTCCCGGTCCGCCGCCGTGCCGCCGGTCACGGTCTTTTTTACTGTCAGGGCGGCGGTCGTCCCATCGTCCTTCGTGTTGGTGATCTTCACTGCGTAGTTGTGGTGCACAGTGCCGCCCTCGTCAGTCACGGGGTCATCCACCAGTCTGTCGTCCTCGCTCGTAAGCGTTCCGCCTTCGGTGTACGTAACCTGAACCGGATGCTCCGCATCGGTGTCGGAGGTGTAGCCGGGCAGGGCCTCCTCCCAGATGTAGTAGGTTGCGTCCCCGTCGTAGACGTTGAAGCGATAGGTCCAGGTTCCGTCGCCGTTGTCCACCCACTGGTTGTAGGCGCTGGCGGATTCAGCAGGGCCGCCCTCGTACATTTTGCTGTCGGAGGTCTGGTTGATGGCTACGTTTTCGCCAGCCGTCTTTGCCGGGGTGGGGGTGCTGAAGGTAGGGGCGGTGCGGGAGCCGGGGGTGGGGGACGACGCTGTTTTCTCAGAGAGGTAGCCTTTCTGATCGGGCTTGTCGATGCGGGCGTAGGTTTTGTCCGTATTGGCTTCGTCATATGTCGTCCCATTCCCGCCGACCAGAGCGGTGCAGGACCCGAACATGAGCGTGCTATTGCTGTCTACGCTGCCCGTATTCCACCCGCTGCCTGCGTATATGGTTTGCAAGGCTACGCAGTGGTTGAACATGTAGCCCATGTATCTAACTTTGCTCGTATCAAAGCTGCTCAGATCCAGGCTCTTCAGGGCTTCGCAGCCGTTGAACATGTAACTCATGCTGGTGACATTGCCCGTGCTCCATTTGCTCACATCCAGGCTCGTCAGGGCTTCGCAGTTGCCGAACATCTCCTCCATGCTTTTAACACTGCTCGTGTTCCAGCCGCTCACATCCAGGCTCGTCAGGCCGCTGCAGCCGGAGAACATGGAGCTCATACTCGTCACATTGGACGTATCGAAGCTGCTCACATCCAGGCTCGTCAGGCTGCGGCAGTAGGAGAACATGGAGGTCATATCCGTCACCTTGGACGTGTTAAAGTTGCTCACATCCAGGCTCGTCAGGCTG
>OMVL01000022.1 GCA_900314485.1 uncultured Eubacteriales bacterium | reverse complement strand
TTTTTCCCGGTCTTTGCAGGCTTCTCGGCGGCAGCGGAGGCTCCGCCCTCGCCGTTTTCGGCCGTCTCTTCCTTCTTCTTCCGGTAGCCCCGCTGATCCTCAGGCAGGAAGTTGGGGCAGCTTTCGTTGATGCAGAAGGGCTTTTTAAAGCCTCTGCCGGAGAGCTTGAACATGGTCTTGCCGCAGACGGGGCAGTTGTCCTTGACGGGGACGTCCCAGGTCATAAAGTCGCAGGGCTCGCCCTTGACCACTTTATTGCGCTCGCAGCCGTAGTAGGTGTAGCCCTTTTTGCTGGTCTTTTTCAAAATGCGGCTGCCGCACTTGGGGCATTTGCCGGGCATCTCAATGACCAGGGGCTTGGTGAAGGTGCAATCGGGGTAGCCGGGGCAGGCCAGGAACCGGCCGAACCGGCCGGATTTGACCACCATCTTGCGGCCGCAGACATCGCAGATCTCGTCAGATTCCTCAGCGGGGATCTTGATGCGCTCGCCGTCCAGATCCTGCTCCGCCTGCGCCAGCTCTTTGGAGAAGTTGCCGTAGAACTGGGAGAGGACGTCCTTCCAGTTCTCCTTGCCTACCTCCACATTATCCAGCTCCGCCTCCATCTTGGCGGTAAAGTCCGGGTCCACAATGTCGGTGAACTTATCCATCATCAGACCGTTGACCACCTCGCCCAGGGGAGTGGGGCGAAGTGCCTTGCCCTCTTTTACCACGTACTCCCGGTCCAAAATGGTGGAGACGGTGGGGGCGTAGGTGGAGGGACGGCCGATGCCCTTTTCCTCCAGCAGCTTGATGAGAGAGGCTTCGGTAAACCGGGCGGGGGGCTGAGTGAAGTGCTGGGCCGGCTCGGCATCGGCAAGGCGCACCTGCTCCTGCTCCTGCAGGTCGGGGAGAGGAGAGCCCATGGCCTCCTCGCCCTCGTCCTTCCCCTCCACATAGACGGCGGTAAAGCCGGAGAACTTGAGGGAGGAATGGGTGGCACGGAAGAGATGGGTGCCGGAGGTCACATCAATAGAGACGCTGTCAAAGACGGCGTTGGACATCTGGCAGGCCAAAAAGCGGCTCCAGATCAGCTTATACAGCCGGAGCTGTTCGGAGGTCAGGCTGCCCCGCACTGCCTCCGGGGTCAGCTCCACATTGGTGGGGCGAATGGCCTCGTGGGCGTCCTGAGCGTTTGCCTTTGCCTTATACACTCTGGGGCTTGCGGGGACATACTCCCTGCCGTAGCGGGCAGAGAGGAACTGCCGCGCGGCGGCCACAGCCTCGTCAGAGAGACGGAGAGAGTCCGTTCTCATATAGGTGATGAGACCCACGGTGCCCTCTCCTGCGATGTCTACGCCTTCATAGAGCTGCTGAGCCACGGACATAGTGCGGCGGGGGGTCATATTCAGCTTGCGGCTGGCCTCCTGCTGGAGGGTGGAGGTGGTGAAGGGAGGAGCGGGCTGACGCTGCTTCTCCTGCCGCTTGACGCCGGTGACCACAAAGGGGTGCACCTTGATGTCGGAGAGGACGGCATTGACCTCCTCGGCGCTGCCCAGGTCGGTCTTCTTCTTTCCCTCACCGTGGTAATGGGCCTTGAAGCGGCCAATATTGGGGGCAATGCGGTCCAGCGTCACGTCAATGGACCAGTACTCCTGGGGGACAAAGGCCCGAATTTCGTTCTCCCGATCCACCACCAGCCGGGTGGCCACGGACTGGACCCGTCCGGCGGAGAGACCCCGGCGGATCTTCCGCCAGAGCAGGGGGGAGAGCTGATAGCCCATGATCCGGTCCAGCAGACGGCGGGCCTGCTGGGCATCTACCAGATCCTGGTCGATGGAACGGGGATGCTGAATGGATTCGTTGACCACCTTTTTGGTGATCTCGTTAAAGGTGACCCGGTAGGTCTTGTCATCGGGAATGCCCAGCAGCTCCTTGAGGTGCCAGGAGATGGCCTCGCCCTCACGGTCCGGGTCGGTTGCCAGATAGATCTTTCCGCTCTTTTTGGCGGCCTTTGTCAAATCGTCGATGGTCTCTTCCTTGCCGCGGATGGGCTGATAGTCGGGGACAAAGCCCGCCTCAATGTCAACGCCCAGCTTGCTCTTGGGGAGATCCCGCACATGGCCCATAGAGGCCTTGACCTGATAGCCGGGGCCGAGATATTTTCCAATGGTCTTGGCTTTTGCCGGGGACTCGACAATGACCAAATCGGTTTTTGCCATAGATGATTAGCCTCCGAATTGGGACGAAAAGGGATCCGTCCCCAAAGTAGGGCGGATCCTGTTCCGCCCGCAGATACGAGTTACGGAAGACGCCCGGTTATTCCAATGCCGACCGCAGCAGCCGGAAACGTCCGCCAGAGCACTCCTCTACGGCGCCGCTGACGGTGAGCATGGTCAATGTGGCAGAGACCAGCCCGGCGTTCAGCTCGGTGGCGGCAATGAGGGACTCCGCCGTGGCAGGACGGTCGATCAGGGCCTTTAACAGGGCCTTTTCCTCCTGATTCCAGCGGTCGGAAGCGTCTAATAACTCAATATAGCGGGAGTTTGTGAACGTGTCAACCCCTTTTTCCGGCAAATCTGCGGTTTTTACCGGAGCTGAGGGGGCGATTTTTTCTTTTGGAGGGGTCTGCTCCGCTCCTTGGGGACGGGTGCGGTGCTGCCGCTTGCCGGGGATGTGGACCACCCGGAAGTGGGTGGTGTCCGGCTGCCTGGGCGTGGCGGGGAGAAGATAGGAATAGCGGGACAGGATGTCCTTTGCCGACAAAACAGGACTGGCCAGCCCCTGGCGCAGCAGTTCATTGGTGCCGGCGGACATGGGAGCGCTGAGGTTGGCGGGAATGGCAAAAATGTCCTTGCCCTGCCCCATGGCCAGCTCGGCCACCCCCAAAGTGCCGCTGCGCACGCCTGCCTCTACACAGAGCAGGCCGACGGAGAGTCCGCAGAGGATCGTATTCCGGCGGCGGAAGTAGGTGCCTTTGTGCGGTGTGCCGACAGGCGCCTCGCTGAGGATGCAGCCGATGGAGGTGATCTGCTCCATGAGGATGCGGTTTGCCTCTGTGTCGTAATAGGGGAGGTCCACGCCGCCTGCCACCACGCAGACCAGGGGGCCGCCGCCCAGCAGAGCGCCGATGACCGCGTTTTCATCGCAGCCGGTGACGATGCCGGTGGCCACTACGCCGCCGCCTTTGGAGATGTCCCGGGCAAAGTCTGTGGCCATTTTGGCACCGTAAGGGGTGGCCCTTCTGGTGCCGGCCATGGCGATGACAGCCCGCTCGTCAAAGCGGACCATCCTGCCGCGGAGATAGAGGACCAGGGGCGGCACGTCGATATTGCGCAGCCGCTCCGGAAAGTCGGTATCGGAAAAGGTGAGAATGCGGATATTCTTGCTGTCGCACCGGGCCATCAAAGCCTCAGCGGCGGAGGTGGACTTGTCGTGGAGCAGCCCACGCTGCTGAGGAGAGAGTCCCTCAATGCGCTCATACTCCTCCGGGTCGGAGAAATAGGCCCGCTCCGGGGATCCGAAATGGCAAAATACCGCCCAGGCGGCGGAAGGCTCCAGCAGGTCGGTGAGCCAGAGCCAGTATTTGACGGAAGAGAGCATTTGATCCACCTCGCTTTTGCTTTATCTATACAGCTCCCACAGCACCACAGCGGCGGCGGCAGCGGCGTTGAGGGATTCGCATTTTGACTCCATAGGAATCTTCCAGGTCTGGCGGCAGAGGGAGAGCACCTCCTCTGAGATGCCGCTGCCCTCGTTGCCGATGACCACGGCGGCAGGGCTGCCGTCATAGGTGCGCAGATCTACGGTGTCTGCACGCAGGGCGGTGCCGTAGAGGGGGATGTGAGCGGCATCCAGGGCGGCGGCCAGTTCCTGGGGCGCTGCCTCCCAGACGGGGAGGCGGAAGGCGGCCCCCATGGTGGCACGAACGGTTTTGCTGCTCCAGGGGTCGGCGCAGCTGCGGGTCAAAATCAGGCCGTCTGCCCCAAAGGCGTCGGCGGTGCGCCAGATGGTGCCCACATTGCCCGGGTCCTGCAAACCGTCCAGCACCAGATAGCGCGTTCCGGTCAACCTGTCGGGCAGCTCCGTCCGGGGCTGGCGGCAGAGGAAGAGCAGACCCTGGGGGGTCTTGGCGGGGGAGAGGGCGGACATGAGACTTGCCGGCACTTGGACGGCCCGGACGCCGGAGGGGATCCGCTCCGGCCTGCGGTCAGGGGTGAAGACGACGGTGTCGATCTGCCCCCTCCAGCGCAGGGCCTCTTCATAGAGCTTTATGCCGTCACAGAGAAACAGTCCTGCCTCACGGCGATAGGCCCGGTCCTTCTCCAGCTTGCGGATATGGGATACCAGGGGATTGGAGCGGCTGGTGATGCGTTCGATTCGATCCATTGTCGGCACCTCTGTGTCATTTCTACATTATATAATTGATTATAGCACATATGCAGGGCCTGTTGCCATAAATTGGGGAATAATTTTAAATGGGGTCTCTCCCGGCTTGGGAGGGGCCGCATTTTGCGCAACAGGGGGAGATGGAAAGAGAAAAGGAGAAAATGCGGAGAGAAAGAAGGAAATTTGCATTTCAAAAATCGAACATATGTACTAGAATCTGAGGCAGACAAGAGGAAAGGAGGGGCTGGATTGAAGCAAGGGGAGCTATGGCAGAGCCCCAGGTATCTGACACTGCTGCGGGGCTGGGCCAGGGACGGCGTTTCCGACCGGGAGATCGCCCGGCGGATGGGGATCAAACCGCTGACGCTGACCCTGTGGCGGAAAAGGTATCCCGCCATTGGAGAGGCCCTGTCCCTCACGGGAGAGATGACCGACTATCAGGTGGAGGACGCCCTCTTAAAGGCGGCGCTGGGATACCGCTGCGTGGAGGAAAAGACGGAGCAGTCGGACAAGGGAGACAAGCTGGTGACCACGGAAAAGGAGGTCAGTCCCAGCGTGACAGCCATCAGCCTGTGGCTGAAGCGGCGAAAACCGGAGGTCTGGGACGCAGCGGATGACGCCGGGCCGGAGGAGACGCCGGAGAACAATCTCTTTCAGGCCCTTGGAAACTGGCAGGAGGAGGTGCTGGAGGGAGATGCAGTACAGAGCGTTCAGTCCCAGGCAGAAATTGACGCTGACCTGGTGGAAGCAGAACAAATACCGGAGCTGTGACGGGATCATCTGCGACGGCTCGGTGCGCTCGGGCAAGACGGTCTGCATGGCCCTCAGCTTTGTGCTGTGGAGCATGGAGCGATTTGAGAACCAGCGCTTTGCCCTGTGCGGAAAGACCATTGAGAGCCTGCGGCGGAACGTGACGGGTCTGCTGCCCCAGTGGCTGGAGGGCATCTGTCAAATTGAGGAGCGGCGCAGCGAGAACAGGCTCACCATTTCCATGAACGGCAGGCGCAATGACTACTATCTGTTCGGCGGCAAGGACGAGGGGAGCTATGCCCTTATTCAGGGCATGACGCTCTCAGGCGTCCTCTTTGACGAGGTGGCCCTGATGCCACGGTCCTTTGTGGAGCAGGCCCTGGCAAGGTGCAGCGTGGAGGGGTCGAAGTTCTTCTTCAACTGCAACCCGGAGGGCCCGGAGCACTGGTTTTACAAGAGCTGGGTGCTGCGGGCAAGGGAGCGGAACCTCCTCTATCTTCACTTCACTATGGGGGACAACCCCGCCCTGTCCTCCGCCATCCGGAGACGGTACGAGCGGCTGTACAGCGGCGTATTTTACCAACGGTATGTGCAGGGCCTGTGGGTGGCGGCCCAGGGGCAGATTTACGATATGTTCGACCCAAAGCGGCACATGGTCTCCCGGCTGCCGGAGTTGGAGGAGGGAGGATACGTGTCCGTTGACTACGGTACGCAAAATCCCACCGTGTTCCTCCTCTGGCGGCAGGGCAGGGACAGAAAGTGGTACTGCGTGAAGGAGTACTACTGGTCCGGCCGGGAGCAGATGCGGCAGAAGACGGACGGAGAGTATGCCGACGATCTGGAGCGGTTTTTGGAGGGTCTCAAGCCCAGAGCAATTATCGTCGATCCCTCGGCAGCCAGCTTTATCGCCCTGCTGCGGCAGCGGGGCTGGGCTATTTTGGGAGCGGACAATCAGGTGCTCACCGGCATCCGCAGGGTGGGGCAGCTCTTACAGGAGGGCAGGCTGCTGTTTGACCGGAACTGTAAGCACACCCAGTCGGAATTTCTGGCCTACGTCTGGGACGAGGACGGAACGGGCCAGGACCGGCCGGTGAAGGACAACGACCACTGTATGGACGCCGTGCGGTATTTTGTCAGCACAGTTTTACAGAGGAATCAGGCGAGGGTGAAAAAACGCCCCAAGGGGCTGTAACAGAAAGGAAGAGAGACATGATCTTATATCTGGACAAAAGCCAGGTCCCCGACGTGGAGGATCTGCCCGCCGACGTGCTCCGCTGGTGCATCCGCAAGGCGGAGATCGCCAATGGCCGCTACGGCAGACTGGACCGGTACTACCGGGGAGACCACGATATTTTCCACCGGCCGGGCGACCGGGAGGAAGTGCGGGTGGCCGTCAACTACGCCAAGTATGTGGTGGACATCGCCCTGGGTTACTACCTGGGGGAGGGCGTCAAGTATGACGCAAACCCCTGTGCCTGGCAGGAGACAAAGGGGCTGGGCGCTGCCCCCAGGCTGGACCTGACTCCGCTGCTGGGTTGCTACGACCGACAGCACATCAGCCGGACGGACCGGGAGATCGGCCGGACCATGGGCATTATGGGAGACTGCCTGGAGCTGTGCTATGCCTCCAGTGAGACGGATCCCCGGCCCAGAAGCGCCGCCATTGACCCGAGAAACGGCATTTTGGTCTGCGACACCTCGGTGGAGCACAACAAGCTCTTTGCCCTCCTCTGGGACCGGCAGGAGACGCCCAGCGGGGAGCGGTATTACGCCGTGACCTGCTACACCGACCGGACTCGGAGGGACTACCGCAGCGGCGATCTGGAGACGGCGCTGTTTCATCCTGTCAGCCCGGCCATCGATCATTATTTTGGCGCGGTGCCGGTGATCGCTTACGAAAATAACGCAGAGCGTCAGGGGGACTTTGAGCAGATCATGAGCCTGATCGACGCCTATGACGGGCTGATGTCCAGCCGGCTCACTGACAAGAAAAAGTTTGTGGATGCCCTCCTGGTCTTTTTCGGCATGACGCTGGCCCCCGGCGAGGAGGAAAAACTGCTCAAAGAGCGGTTTATCGACGGAGCGCCGCTGGACGCCAGAGCGGAGTACATCCAAAAGACCTTTGACGAGGCAGGTGTACAGGTGCTGGCCGAGGCCCTGGTCAGGGAGATGCACAAAATGACGTTGACGGTGGATCTCTCCGACGAGCGGTTTTCCGGCAACGCCTCCGGACAGGCGCTGAAGCTGAAGCTTTTGGCCATGGATCAGATGGCAAAGAACAAGGTGGGGCAGATGGAGCAGGGGTTAAAGGAGCGCTTCCGGCTCTATAACCACTGGCTGACGGTGAAGGGCGAGATGCGCCCGGTCTCGGTGGAAAATGTGGACGTGGTGTTCACGGTCAATCTCCCCATCAACGAGGCGGAGCGGGTACAGCTGGTCACCAGCCTCAAGGGGATCGTGGACGACCAGACTCTGCTGGGTCAGCTGTGGTTTATTAAGGACCCGGCAGAGGCGGTGCGCAATCTCCGCTTACAGGAGCAGGAACAGGGGACAGCAGCGGTGAGCTGTGACCATAAAGCGGAAACGGATCGGGCAGAACAGAACGATCCGGGTCAGAAGGAGGACAGATGATATGGAAGAGCAGGAAGTAACAAAGCTGGATTTTGACGAGCTGCTGCGCAGCAATCGGGACTATCAGTCCGCCTGCGACAAAAAGGTGAGTCAGGCGCTGACCACCGCCCGGGCCAACTGGGAACGGGAGCATGAGGCGGACGGGGACCGGCTGCGTCAGGCGATGGAGCGTGAGCTGGAGGGACGTCAGGTGGCGGTGGCGGAGGCCCTGCAGCAGCGGGGTCTGGACGCCCGGTTTGCCCCCTGGATCACTGGTGAGACAGAGGAGGACTCCGCTCTCCGGGTGGAGCAGTTTACCAGTCTCTTTCAGGCCGCCCTGTCCCAGGCGGTAGCCGGCAGGATGCGGGGCGACAGTGCCCCCAGAGCACCGGAACAGCCGGAAACGCTGACAAAGGATACCCTCAAGGGCATGAGCGCCCGGGAGATCAACCGGAACTGGGAGCAGGTCTCGGGCCTGCTGCGGGATTACCGCTGAACAAATTGAGAAAGGAATGAATCAATATGGCATTTTCTAACTTTATTCCCGAAGTCTGGTCCGCCAGACTGCTGGAGCATCTGGACAAGGTACACGTCTACGCCAACCTGATGAATCGGGACTATGAGGGCGAGATCCGTGCCTTTGGCGACACCGTCCACATCAATCAGGTGGGCGCCATCACCATCAGCGACTACACCGGCGCAGATCTGTCCACCCCTGAGGAGCTGGACAGCACCATGCAGGATCTGGCCATCGACAAGGCCAAGTACTTCAATTTCCAGATCAAGGACGTGGACAACGCCCAGTCCAACCCCAAGCTGGTGGACGCCGCCATGCAGCGGGCCAGCTACGGCATGAACGACGTTATCGACCAGTACCTGGCGTCCCTGCTGGTCTCCGGCGTGGATGCAGGCAACATTCTGGCAGATGACAGCAAGGCCGTCACCCCCACCAGCGCCACCGCCTATGACTATCTGGTGGACCTCAGCGTCAAGCTGGACGAGGCAAATGTCCCCATGCCCGGCCGCTGGGTGGTGGTTCCCCCCTGGTATCACGGCCTGCTGCTGAAGGACCCCCGCTTTGTGGGCAACGGCACGGGTTACAATCAGGCGATCCTCCAGGGCGGTCTGGTGGGCGAGGCCGCAGGATTCCAAATCCACCTGTCCAACAACGTGCCCAACACCTCCGGTAGCAAGTACAAGGTGCTGGCAGGCACCAACGCTGCCGGCGCCTTTGCCGAGCAGCTGGTGGAGCTGGAGGCCTATCGCCTGGAGAAGAACTTCTCCGACGCAGTTAAGGGCCTCCACGTCTACGGGGCAAAGGTGGTCCAGCCCAAGTCGCTGGCTCTGCTGACCTGCAACAAGGGCTGATCGCCATGACCGGGGAACAGTTGGAGCTGCTCCAGACCCGGCTGCAGCGCAAGCTGGGCCTGGAGACGGCGGAGGAGGATGTGGCGATGCTCCTGTGTGACGAGCTGCTGGATGCCGAGAGCGAAATTCTGCTCTATCTGGGTGCGGATACGCTGGAAGAGCAGTTCTTCCCCAAGACGGTGGAGCTGGCCGCCCTCTACTTTCAGAGAGACAGAAGAGAACTGGGGGAGAGCGGCCTGAGGTCGGCAAGCTACACCGAGGGGCAGATCAGCCAGACGGAGAGCTATCTGACTCCCAAAGAGCTGCGCTCCGGAGCGGCGGCCGTTTTGGAGAGTCTGGCCCGGTACAGGAGGGTGACATGCTGAGCCGTGAGACGCCCCTTGCCTGGCGGCGGGGCTTTTCCCTCTACCGGCGCCGGCTGGAGCCGGATGCCTACGGTGAGGAGAAGTCCGTCTATCCCCCTATCCCTGACTTTACAGCGGCGGACGGGACAGAGGAGGGTATCTGCTTTCAGTACGTTCAGGCGTGGCAGAGCTCCGGACGCCTGACCTCCGGCTGGCGGCCCGGGGAGCAGGGGGAGACCCCCTCCGGCGTGCTGGAGGGGCGGCTGTTTTCCGATCTGGAGATCGCCCCCTTTGACCGGCTGGAAATCAACGGCGGGCTGTATGAAGTGCGGGCAGTCCAGCAGTGGCCGGGCCATCGAAAGCTGCTGGCCCAGCAGATCGAATAAGGAGGGCGGATATGAGAGAGACAGAGACACTTCTGGTGGACGCCAGAGAACAGGTCTACACCGCATTGGCGGAGATGCAGACCGCCCAGCCCTATTCCCTGCACAGCAGCTATCCCAAGGGAACGCCGGAACATCCGGTGGTGACCTGGGCGGAATATTCCAATGTGGCCACCGACTGTCCCGTGGTGGACGAGCTGGTCTTTCAGATCGACCTCTGGACCCGGGACCGGGCGGGACAGCAGGAGCTGAGCCAGGCGGTGAATCAGACCATGACCGCCCTGGGCCTGAAACGGGTCTATGCCGGACCGGATCGCTATGAGGACACCGGTTCCGGCTGCTGGCGCAAGACCTTCCGCTTCGGACGGAAGGTAGATAAGCGGACGATGCGGCTCATTGACTGACTGAACCGGCAGGGGGCGTAGGCCGCCCCCTACCAACCTGTACTCAATCAGTCGGCCGCAAACGATCCATCACATGAAAGGAGCAAAATTATGTCAACCCAAGGACTTTCTACCATTGGCATTGACGTAAAAGTCAACAATGTCAGTATGAATTATGTCACTGAGATCGGCGACATTGGCGGCACCCCTGCCACTCTGGACGCCACCTGTATGAAGGACAGCATCAAAAAGAGCGTCCCCGGCGTGCAGGACGTCAAGGCCTTTGAAGTGACCTACCTCTTTGATAACAGTGCGGCGGATTCGGACTATCGGGTGCTCAAGGCGCTGCAGGAGGCGGGCAACGCCGTCAGCCTGAAGGTGACCTTCCCCGACGGCACCGGCTTTGCCACCACCGGCTATGTCAGCACCTACGTCTCCGGAAGCAAGGTGGACGAGCTGGTCTCCGCCAAGCTGTCTGTCTCCCTCCAGAGCGAGTGGACTGTGACCAATCCTGCTGCAAACTAAGAAAGATGGGACGTCAGAGCATCCGCTTTGACGTCCCGCTATTACAAGGAGGAATTTCATCATGGCAAGAAAATATCTCCCCCTGCGGGGGGACGGGGCGGAGTACCGCCTGCGGCTGACCCTGGGGGGCCAGCGTAATCTGCGCTCCCGTTTTGGGGAGGACACCCTCCAGACCGTCTTTCTGGCGGCAGGGGACAGCGAGCGGATGTGCGCCCTGCTCACCGAGGCGCTGAGCTGGCCGGAGAGCGGCAATACGGTGACGGACGGAGAGGTCTTTTACGACCTTCTGGTGGACTGGGGCTATCGTGGTCAGGAGCGGTTTGGCGGTCTGGCCTTTGATCTGGCGGCCTGTTCCGGGCTGATCACCGAAGGTCAGGCCAAGCAGCTGAAAGACACCCTCCATGCCGCCGTGGCCGAGGCCTTCACCCGGCTGGACGGGCCGGAGGAAGAAGAGCAGGAGCGGCTGGACGGCCCTTTCTCTCCGGCCTGACGGAGGAGGAACTGATGGAGCTGGGCTGCGCTGCCGGCAGGTCTCCCCTGGAACTGGAGGACTGGACCTGGGGAGAGACGCTGATGCTGGTCAGAAGCCGACAGAAGGCGGAGCGGCAGCGGTATCAGGCCCTCAGCGTCATCGGCTGGGAAAGTGCGGTGCTGACCGCCAAATGCCTTGCCGGGGAGGAAGTGCAGCCGGTCTATGACTGCTATCCCTTCTGGGAGGAAGCGGAGCGGCAGGAGCTGAAGCTGGCGGGCTACCGGGCCATGATGGAGCGCATCTCCGGAGGGAGAAAGGAGCGAGAAGATGTATGAGATAGAAGAGATGACACTGACCCGCCGGGCAGCGGAGCAGGTGACAGACGCCCTGAACGAGAGCGACCGGGCCGCCCGGCAGTTTGTTCAGCGGGCGGCGCAGGTGGCCGAGGCGTATACCCAGGCGTGCAGCCGGGTCAATACAGCCCTTCAGTCCACCCGGCAGACCGTTCAGTCGGCGGCGGTGACGGGAGAGAGCGCCGCCGCCCGGATTTTGAGCAATCTGCGTCCCGGAGACTGGAACGCCGGCAGCAAGGCGGTGGAGGGCACGGCATCGGCGCTCAGCAAGGTGACAAAGTCCACCCGGGCGTTGGCCCAGGCCCAGCGGGACCTGTACGGCTTTGACCGGATCACTCGGGTCAGTGCGCCCAAGAGCAGCGGCAGCAGCCGGTCCTCCTCCGGCAGCGGGAGCAGCCGCTCCGGGGGGACCGAGACTGTAACGGCGCTGGGACATATTCCCAAGCTGCTGGAAAACATTGCCGCAAAAGCAAAACAGGTCCTGCCCGGCATCTGGGAGCCGCTGCGGCTCAAGGCGGATAAGACGGTGGATTTCGGCGGCCTGATCCGGGGCTTTGGTGAGGTAGGCTCCGCCATGCGGCCGGTATCCGCTCTGCTCTCTGGCAGCATGCACTGGGGCCTGCTAAACGTGCTGTTGCCTCTGGCCGGATGGGTACTGCCTGCTACAGGTCCCGCCATGCTGGGCGTTCTGGCGGGAGCGGTCGGCTCTCTCGCCGGCAACCTTGCCGGGGTGCAGCCCCTGGGACAGTTGGTCTGGGAGGGTCTGCTCCAGCCCATGGGCCAGTGGACGGGCAATCTGCTGATCGCCGGACTGAGCGGCGCATCCGTGGCCTTTGGAGGGCTGTCAACCGTGCTGGGCGGTCTGCCTGCAGGCTGGGAGATTTTGCGGGGCCGGGCAGCCACTGTCTGGACGGAGATCCGCTCCGCCATGGTAACCGCTGCCCAGGGCGGCAGCAGCGGCGTGCTTTCCGCCTTTGCCGGTCTGCTGGCGGGAGCCGGCGCCCACGGAGAAAAGCTGCGGCAAAATCTGTCCGCTGTGTGCGGGAAGGTAGTAAAGAGCACGGGAAACAGCCTGTCCGGCATCAGCGGGGCGCTGACGACGCCGTTTAAAAACGGATTTAACGGCGTCATTGAGCTGCTGAACAAAACTGTCAGCCGTATCAACAGATCCATGACCTTTTCCTGGCCGGCAATCAAGGTGGCGGGGAAGACGGTGTCGGCGGCGGGCAAGATCACTCTGGCCAAGATCCCGACGGTGACCAAGCTGGCCCAGGGCGGCGTGACCACCGGCCCCACCTTCTCCCTCATCGGCGAGGCGGGCCGGGAGGCGGTGCTTCCTCTGGAACGGAACACCGGCTGGATGGATCAGTTGGCGGAGCGCATTGCCGGAGGACTGGGCAGCCGGGAGACGGTCATTGAAGTTCACATCGGCGGCGAGCAGCTGACGAGACAGGTGATCCGGGGCGTCAACGACCTGACCCGCCGGACGGGCAGATGCCCCATCTATATCTGAAAGTGAGGGGTGCGCATGACAATAACGGTGACAGATTTGACCATCGGCGGCAAAAAGATGCCGGACCCCGCTATTGAGGGTGTAACCATCTCCACGGAGAAGGTGTGGTCCGCCAACACGGGCCGAACTTCTTCGGGGAAAATGGTGGGGAGCATCATCGCCACCAAGACAACCATTAAACTGAAGTGGCCCGTGCTCACCTACCAGCAGGCCCTGACCATCGAGGAGGCGGTCAGCGATCAGAGCAAGCCCTTTGTCACTCTGGCCTATACGGATATGGGGGGCAGACGGGTGGAAAAGACGGTCTATTTCGGCACGCCCAACTACACCCTCTACTCCTGGGCGGAGGGCTTGCAGCTGGTCAAGGACGTGTCGGTGGAGGGGATCGAGCGGTAGGAGCGAACCGGACCGCCGTATTATGTGTGTATGAAACGGCGTCCCCGCCCCGATTCCCTTGGTTTTCCCATTCCCTCCTTCTTATAATGTGCTCAGACACATCTGACGAAGGAGGAAAAACAATGCACCTCTGGCATACCATGTCCCCGGCAGAGACGGCCGCTGCACTGAGGACCGACCTACATCTGGGCCTTTCCGAGCGGGAGGCCCGGCAGCGGCTGGAGCGATACGGCCCCAATGAGCTGAAGCAAAAGGAGAAGCCCGCTCTGATTCGGCAGCTGTGGGAGCAGCTGAAAGATCCCATGATCCTGGTGCTGCTGGCAGCGGCGGCCCTGTCCTGGTTTGCAAGCCGGGGAGAGGACTGGCTGGATGCGGTCATCATCCTCATCATCGTCGTGGTCAATGCCATCATCTCCATTGCGCAGGAGCATCAGGCAGAGCTGGCCCTGGAGGCCCTGCAGGAGATGGCTGCCCCCCAGGCAAAGGTCCTCCGGGGCGGAAAGCTCCGACGGGTGGAGGCGGCGCATTTGGTGTCCGGCGACCTCATTCGGCTGGAGGCGGGAGACCTGGTCCCGGCAGACGCCCGGCTGGTGGAGTCGGCGGGGCTGCGGGCGGATGAGTCCGCCATTACGGGAGAGTCCGTCCCGGTGGAAAAGGGGGCGGAGGGCGTAATGGCAGGGGATACGCCCCTGGGCGACCGGCGCAACCTGCTGATCGGATCCACCGTCATTACCGCCGGGCGGGGGACTGCCGTTGTGACAGAGACGGGAATGAACACCGAGGTGGGGCGGATCGCATCCCTGCTCATGGGGCAGGAGCAGGGCGAGACGCCGCTTCAGAAAAAAATGGGAGAGATCTCCCAAAAGCTGTCCTTTATCTGCCTTGCGGCCTGTGCGGTTATGTTTGGGGTGGGCCTGCTGCAGGGAAAGGAGCTGCTCTCCATGTTCCTTATCGCCGTCTCTCTGGCAGTGGCGGCAATCCCCGAGGGACTGCCCGCCATTGTCACCATTGTGCTGGCCCTGGGGGTCCGGCGGATGGCGGATGAACACGCCATTGTGAAAAAGCTGCCCGCCGTGGAGACCCTGGGCTGTGCCAGCGTCATCTGCTCGGACAAGACGGGGACCCTGACCCGGAACCGGATGACGGTGACGAAAATCTGGACGGCCAGCGGCCGGGGGGAACGGCTTGCCCTCTCCATCGGAACATTGTGCAGTGACACGGTGGTGCAGGAAAACGGCGCTCTCTCCGGGGACCCTACGGAAAACGCCATTGTGGCGGCGGCCCTCGCACGGGGCATTGACAAGAGCAAGCTGGAGGAGGAGTTTCCCCGCAAGGGGGAGGTGCCCTTTGACTCAGAGCGCAAGTGTATGTCTACTCTCCATCCCGGCCCCGGCGGGGGTTACCGGGTGATGGTAAAGGGAGCGCCGGATGTGCTGCTGGGCCGCTGCTCGTCCTATTTGGAGCGGGGCGTCCGCAAATTGGACGGAGCCGGACGGTCCGCCATTGAAAGCGCTAACCGGCTGATGGCCTCCCAGGCCCTCAGAGTCATCGGCCTTGCCTATCGGGAGATGGAGACGCTGCCTGCCCAGATCAATGCCGAAACGCTGGAGCGGGAGCTGATCTTCGTGGGCCTTATCGGCATGATGGACCCGCCCAGGGAGGAGGTCAAGCCTGCCGTGGCCGCCTGCTGGCGGGCCGGGATCCGGCCGGTTATGATCACCGGGGACCACAAGGCCACGGCGGTAGCCATTGCCAAAGAGCTGGACATCTACCGTCCCGGCAGCACCGCCATCACCGGCTCGGAGCTGGACTTTATGCCCCAGGAGCTGCTGGAGGAGCAGGCGGGACACTGCGCCGTCTTTGCCAGAGTCTCCCCGGAGCACAAGCTGCGCATCGTCCAGGCCCTGCAAAAGCAGGGAGAGATCGTGGCCATGACGGGGGACGGGGTAAACGACGCCCCTGCCCTCAAGGCAGCGGACATCGGCTGCGCCATGGGCATTACGGGGACGGACGTGGCAAAAGGGGCGGCGGACATGGTGCTGACGGACGACAACTTCTCCACCATTGTCTCGGCGGTCCGGCAGGGAAGAGGTATCTACTCAAACATCAAAAAGGCCATCCACTATCTGCTCTCCTGCAACATCGGGGAAATCTTTACCATTTTTATTGCTACAGTCCTGAACTTTCGGCAGGTGCCCCTTATCCCGGTGCAGCTGCTGTGGCTCAATCTGGTGACGGACTCTCTGCCCGCCCTTGCTCTGGGCATGGAGCCGGTGGAGGAGGGGGTCATGGACCTGCCGCCCCGGTCAGGGACGGAGTCCGTCTTTGCCGGCGGCTTTGCCTTTCGCCTGGCCTGGCAGGGGATGATGGTGGGAGCGCTGACGCTGAGCGCCTATTTCCTGGGTCAGTACGTCTTTTCCGGCCCGGCGGCGGCCAACACCATGGCCTTTGCTACCCTGACGCTCTGCCAATTGTTCCACGCCTATAACGTCCGCAGTGAGGACAGATCCCTTTTCCGCATCGGCGTTACCACCAACCCCGCCATGAATCGGGCCTTTGGGGCGGGGCTTGCCATGCAGATGGCGGTGCTGCTGCTTCCTCCGCTGCAGCGGGTCTTTTCAGTGGTGCCCCTCAGCGGCGGCGCGTGGCTGACGGTTCTGATCCTCTCCGCCCTGCCCATCCCCGTCTGCGAGGCGGTAAAGAGATATGAAAGCAGGGCGAAGGAGGAAGCGGAGCCGGCAAAAATCTCTGCGATTCGGGAAAAGTCGAGAAGCGGGATGTTGTAATCTGAGGAAAACCGTGGTAAAATATTCAGGCAAAACAACATTTGTACATTTTACAATGGAGGTTTTTCCTATGATCAAAGTAGATGTTTCCTCTGCGATTTCCAAGGAGCAGCTTGCTGCCGTCGAGCCCAAGGTGGCTGCTGCCCACGCAGTGCTGGAGTCCGGCAAGGGCGCCGGCAACGATTTCCTCGGCTGGCTCCGCCTCCCTGTGGACTATGACAAGGAGGAGTTTGCCCGCATCCAGAAGGCTGCCAAGAAGATCCAGTCCGACTCTGAGGCTCTGGTGGTTATCGGTATCGGCGGCTCTTATCTGGGCGCCCGTGCCGTGGTGGAACTGATCCAAAGCCCCAACTACAACCTGAAAAAGAAGGGGACCCCTGACATTTTCTTTGCCGGCAATACCCTGTCTACCGACGCTGTTCTGGAGACCCTGGAGCTGATCGGTGACCGCGATTTCTCCATCAACGTCATCTCCAAGTCCGGCACCACCACCGAGCCTGCCGTGGCCTTCCGTATCTTCAAGGCCGCTCTGGAAGCAAAGTACGGCAAGGAAGAGGCCGCAAAGCGCATCTACGCCACCACCGACAAGGCCCGTGGCGCGCTCAAGGGCCTGGCTGACGCAGAGGGCTACGAGGAGTTCGTGGTGCCCGACAACATCGGCGGCCGCTTCTCCGTCCTCACCGCTGTGGGCCTGCTGCCCATCGCCGTGGCCGGCATCGACATCGAGGCCCTGATGCAGGGTGCAGCCGACGCCATGGTCGCCTTTGGCGAGGACAAGAGCCTCAACAACCCCGTCTGGCAGTATGTGGCTGCCCGGAACGTCCTCTACGCCGACGGCAAGAAGATCGAGATCCTGGGCGCTTACGAGCCCAACTTCCGCTTCTTTGCCGAGTGGTGGAAGCAGCTCTACGGCGAGAGCGAGGGCAAGGACGGCAAGGGTATCTTCCCCGCCAGCGTGGAGTTCACCGCAGACCTCCACTCCATGGGCCAGTATATCCAGGAGGGCGAGCGGATCATGTTCGAGACCATCGTCCGCTATGACAAGCCTCACGGCTCCGTGGTCATCGGCCATGACGATGCAAATGTGGACGGCCTGAACTTCCTGGCCGGCAAGGAATTGAAGTTTGTCTGCGAGCAGGCCATGCGTGGTACCAGACTTGCTCATGTGGACGGCGGCGTGCCCAACATTCTGGTGAATGTGGATACCATCGACGCCTACAACACCGGCGAGCTGATCTACTTCTTTGAACTGGCCTGCGGCATCTCCGGCTATGTGCTGGATGTCAATCCGTTTAACCAGCCCGGTGTCGAGGCTTACAAGAAGAACATGTTCGCCCTGCTTGGTAAGCCCGGCTATGAGGATATGAAAGCTGCGCTGGAAGCCCGGCTGTAATTTCTCAAATCCTGCAAAAAATACCCGCCTGACAAAAGTCAGGCGGGATTTTTTGCAGAAAGGGAGCCTCACCCGCCGCCGGGCGCAGCCCGATGGTGAATGAGGCCGTATCATCTTCTGAACTTTCGCCCCTTATAAGACGGCGTCCAAAAGGAGCGGGTGGGCTTTCGGGCGTGGTGATTTCTCCCCCGTTTGTAGTTCCCCAGACCGGAAAAAGGCAGGGGCTGATGCACATCTCTGTGGCGGCTGCCGCCGGTGTAGTTGCTCCCAACACCCCGCAGACGAAAATCGGGACGCCTTTGCCACAGGAGCCAGCGGCGTAAGCGCAGGAGCCCCCGGACCACTAAGAGCAGAAGGGCAAGGCCGATGCAGACCAGCCCGAACAGAATCCGTCCGTCCAAATTCATGTGCCGCGCCCTCCTCCCGGTCATGCTCTTATTATGCCATGCGGAGACGGAAATGGCAAGGAGTTTGACTGCCCGGCGGGTTTTCTTCTCTTTTGCAATGGCATTTTACCGGCGGCTATGATATGATATACAGCATAAGGAAAAAGGCCGGAAAGGGGGAGACGCCCATGAAAATACTGGTGGTAGACGACGAGCGGGTGCTGGTCAAGGGCATTAAATTCAATCTGGAAAACGAGGGCTATCAGGTCGTCACCGGAACGGACGGTATTCAGGCGGTAGAGCTGGCACGCATGGAGCGGCCGGATCTGATCCTGCTGGACGTGATGATGCCCGGAATTGACGGAATGCAGGCCTGCATGAAGATCCGGGAGTTTTCCGATGTACCAGTCATTATGTTAACTGCAAAAAGTGAGGATATGGATAAAATCATGGGGTTTGAGTGCGGAGCGGATGATTATGTTACCAAGCCCTTCAATGTACTGGAGCTGAAAGCCCGCATTAAGGCTCTTTTGCGGCGTTCGGCGGGAAAGGGCGGCGACAGGCGCTACCGTGACCCGGAGGAGACCATCTCCATCGGCCATATCGTGCTGGACCGGGTGTCCCGGGACGCAAAGCGGGAGGGACTGCCGGCGGAGCTGACCGCCAAGGAGTTTGAACTCCTGGAGCTGCTTATGAGCAACCCCGGCCGGGTCTTCAGCCGGGAGCAGCTGATGGATCAGGTCTGGGGCTATGAGTATCAGGGGGACTACCGGACGGTAGACGTGCACATTCGCCGCCTGCGGGAGAAGGTGGAGCTGGTGCCCGCCTCCCCCCAGTATATTTTGACCAAGTGGGGCGTGGGGTACTACTTCCGCAGCGAGTAATTTCGGAGAGGGGGGCTTTCCGTGGGACGGAATCGAACAGAGAAAGCCTCTTCCGGGAGGCGGGGCATCTGGTTTCACAGCTTACAGATGAAGATCGCCGTGAGCTATTTGTTCATTACCCTGACGATCCTGCTCATTATGAACACCTATCCCCTCATTGCCGCCCAGAACATCGTCTTTCAGACGAAGCAGACCGCCCTCCAGACGGAGGTCTCCGTGGTGGCCTCCAACCTCTCCGGGTTGGAGACGCTGACGGCGGAGGGCGTGGAGCGCATTATGGAGGTCATCGAGGACAGCAGTCTCAACCGGGTGCTGGTCACCGACCCTGCCGGGCAGATCCTCTACGACAGCCAGCTGGACGGTGCGCCGGACGAAAAACGATACGCACTCTTTCAGGAGGCGGTGCTGGCGTTGGAGGGGCAGGACGTCTTTCAGTCCGCCTATCGGAATGGAGCCTTCCGCTCCGGAGCGGCGGCTCCGGTGGTCTATCGCAACGAAACCATTGGGGCGGTCTATCTCTACGAGTACGACAGCGAGCAGGGGCTGATTCTGCAGGGATTGCAGAACACTCTGCGGAGCATCTCCCTGGTCATTGTCGCCGGGGGACTGCTGGCAAGCGTCATCCTGGCTCGTACCGTCACCCGGCGGATCAGCGGTCTGCTCTCCGCCACCCAGAGTCTGCGGGAGGGAGAGTATTCCCACAAGGTGGAGATCCGGGGTCACGACGAGCTGGCCATGCTTGCCGATGAATATAACCAGCTCACCGAGCGGCTGCGGGAGACGGACGAGGTGCGCCGCCGCTTTGTCTCCGACGCTTCCCACGAGTTAAAGACGCCGCTTGCCACCATTCGCCTGCTCACAGACTCCATCCTGCACAGCGGCGGCAGTATGGACAGGGAAACGATGCAGGACTTTGTCTCCGACATCGGACAGGAGGCGGGACGGCTGAACCGGATCACGGAAAAGCTGCTCTCCCTCACCCGGCTGGACAGCGGCAGGGCGGTTGCCAGAGAGCGGGTAGAGCTGGGCGAGGTGGCGGCCGAGGCGCTCCGCCGTCTGGCTCCTCTGGCGGAGCGCCGGGGCATTACCTTTGAGACGGAATTTCAGCCGGACTGCGTCATTCTGGCGGGGTTTGACGACCTCTATCAGGTCATCTTCAATCTGGTGGAAAACGCCATCAAGTATAACTGCCCGGAAGGACTGGTGCGGGTGCTGCTGCTGAGGGAGAACGGCAGAGTGTCGCTCCGGGTGGAGGATACGGGCATCGGTATTCCCGAGAGCGAGCGGGAGAAGGTCTTTGACCGCTTCTACCGGGTGGACAAGGCCCGGTCGAGAGCGGCGGGCGGCGCCGGACTGGGTCTCTCCATCGTCCGGGACACGGTGCATCTCCACGGCGGCTGGCTCAGCGTAGGCCCGCGGGCAGGAGGCGGCACCTGGTTTCAGGCCACCTTCCCCGCGGCAGAGGAGGAGACGGAATGAGACGGATGCGCTCTATTTTGCTGGCAGTTGTTCTGCTGGCCGGCCTCGTCTCCTGCGGCAATGGCGGGGGACCGGACGGGGTGAAGATTTATTACGCCGTTCGGGGCGCTGAGGGCTACGAACAGGCGGCCATTCAGAGCGAGAACTGGTCGGACGCCCCGGAGGAGGTCACTATGGACGATCTCTTCCCCCGGCTGCTTACTCCGCCGGTAGATGACGGGCGGTACGTGGTATTTCCGGAGAATGTCCGGCTGCTGGGCTGGACGCTGGAGGAAGGGCTGCTGACGGTGGATCTGTCTGAGTCCTACAGTGAGCTGACTGGCATCTCGCTGACATTGGCCAATTACTGCCTGGTACTGACCGCCGCCCAGATGGACGGCGTGGAGCAGGTCTGCATCACCGTGGAGGGGCAGCCCCTTCCGGAGGGCGGAGGGGGAGCGCTGGCTGTCTCCGACGTGCTGCTCTCCGGCGAGGGCGGCTGAGCCCGGTTTTGTGCCCCGGAAGAGAAAATATCCGAAAAACGCCCTGTTTTGCGCCGCAAAAAGGACAGACTTGGCAAAATAGATATTGACGGGGCGGAGAAAAGCAAGTACAATACACTAATGCCGCAGCCAAGAGCTGGGGCGTGGAAAGGTGTGGCCATATGCTGCGGGAGTCATCCGGATTTTATATCACAAATCTCCATAGCTGGATCAACGGCAACGCCTTTTACGGCAGCTTTCGGGAGATGCGCTTTCTCATCAAGCCCACCGCCGTGGTGGACAAGGTGACCGGCGACCCTCTGGAGGGCAGCAAGGTAGAGGTCTTTCTGTGGAAGGGAGAATACTGCATGGAAGAGAGCGAAGTGCTCAAGACGGCGGAATTTCCCCTCTCTGAGGAGGGCCATGAACAAGTCATAGACTGGTTGGAGGAACAATACAAATGGATCACGACATAGCAGGCGGCAGTACCGGCGACCGACGAAGGGATGAGAAAGGTGCGGTGATGGACAGATGACAGAGGGAACACCGACCATGATTACCGCACTCGTCATCCTGCTGGCTCTGTCCGGCTTTTTCTCGGCCTCGGAGACGGCCTTTTCCTCTCTCAACGTCATCCGCCTGAAAAACTGGGCGGAGGACGGGGACAAGCAGGCTCAGCGGGCGCTGGAGCTGCATGAGGACTACGACCGCCTGCTCTCCGCCGTTTTGATCGGCAACAATATCGTCAATATCGCCGCCGCTTCCATCGGAACGGTGCTCTTTACCCTCTATTTCCCCAGCCATGGGGCCACGCTGTCCACTGTGGTCATCACGCTGGCAGTGCTCATCTTCTCTGAGGTGACCCCCAAGAGCATGGCCAAGGCCCGGCCAGAGCGGTTTGCTATGGCGGTGGCTCCGGCGGTGGGACTGCTGATGAAGTTATTCTTTCCCCTGACCTTTCTCTTCAACGCCTGGACGACGTTTATTCAGAAGCTGATGAAGAGTGAGGAGGATACGGGCATTACCGGAGACGAACTGATCACCATGGTCTCCGAGGCGGAGCAGGAGGGCGGCATTGACGAGGACGAGAGCGAGCTGATCCGCTCTGCCATCGAGTTCGGCGACCGCATTGCGGAGGAGATTCTGATCCCCCGGGTGGACGTGGTGATGGTGGAGGATACTGCCAGCCTGGAAGAGGTGGAGCATCTTTTCCTCTCCAGCGACTACTCCCGGCTCCCGGTCTGTCACGACAATTTGGACAATGTGCTGGGCTATATCCATATTCACGACCTGTACCGGCTCCACCGGGAGGGGCGGACGGACTGGCTGAATATCCTGACCCCTGTCGTCTACGCCTCTCATACCGAGCAGATCTACGACCTGCTCCAGAGTCTCCAGCGGCAGAAGGCCCACATGGCCATCGTGGTGGACGCCTACGGCGGCACCATGGGTATCGTCACCATGGAGGACATTCTGGAAGAACTGGTGGGCGAGATCTGGGACGAGCATGACGAGGTGGTGGAGGAGTTCAAAAAGCAGCCGGACGGCTCCTATCTCATCGCCTGTTCCGCCGATTTGAATGATGTGTTCAAGCTCTTTGAGCTAAAGGACGACTGCGAGGCGTCCACCGTCTCCGGCTGGGTGGTGGAGGAACTGGGCCACGTCCCCGTCAAGGGGGACACCTTCCGGTATGAAAACCTGAAGGTCACCGTCACCAACATCCACAAGCTGCGGGTGCTGGAGATTCGGGTGGAGGTTTTACCGGACGAGGAACAAAAAGAAGAATAGATATAACAATGCGCCGCCTGCGGAAAATCGCAGGCGGCGCTGTTTGGCTTTAAAACGGGAGATCAATGGCTGCGCTCGTAGCTGTTCAGGGCGGAGACCGCCTCCACCAGCTTATCGTAGTTGGTCACATGGGACTGGGCGGCGGCGCTCAGATGGCTGTAAGCGGCCTTGGCCCAGTTGATGCGCTTTTTCATCATCTGGTAGTTGCCGGAGGTGATAGCCCCGCTGTCGGAGATTTCGTCCAGAGCGCTGACAATGGCGGAGGCGATGTCGTCATAACTCTGGCTGGAGGTGGAGCTGCTCTCGGTGCCCTCCAGCTTGTAGACAATGACGGCAGCGGACTCGGCATCAATGTTCTCATAGATGGTCTTCGCTACCCGGATAGGCAGGTTGACGCAGCCGTGGGAGCCGCCGCTCTTATAGAGGGAGCCGCCGAACTGCGTGCGCCAAGTGGCATCGTGGAGACCTACGTTCCCGCTGAAGGGCATCCAGAAGCTGACGGGGGAGGAGTAGTTTTCGCCGTTCAGGGTGGCGTAGCGCTCCTTGTAAGTAAAGCTGTAGGTGCCGGTGGGGGTGCCGTCGTTCTTGCCGGAGACAATGTCGGACTCCAGCATCAGCTGGCCGTCCTTATAGAAGTACAGGTGCTGGGCAGTCAGGTTGACCTCAACGTAGGTGTTGCCGATGTCCCGGCTGCCGCCCACGCCCAGCGCTGCGGCCTTCTGCCGCCAGACCGGCTCGCGGACGCCGCTCTCTTTGTTTTCGATCTGCTCGATGAGGGCCTCGACCTCGGCAGGCTCATCCATCCACCAGCCGTAGTCCCCTCCCTCAATGGTGATCTCCTGGCCGTAGGAGGTCATAAAGGTACGGGTGGAGTAGATGGTGTTGTAGTCGTGAGCCAGCTGACGGACAAAGGCCTTCACCTTGTCCTCATCCACATTGACAGAGCCGTCGTCCTCGAAGCTGAGCCATTCCACCAGCTGCCGGCCGTTGACCTCTACCGTGTCCTCGCCCATCTGATAGGTGATGCTGATGCCCAGATACTCGTTGAGCTGGGCGGCCTCTGCCTGAAGGGCGGGGTCGTCTGCGGTGACGGAGGGAGCCACATAGCAGCCAAGCGCCTCCAGATCCAGCTCAGTCTGCATGGAGGCGACTGCCTTTTGAATGGCAGGGAGGAGGATGGACTGGTCCACCAGATTGCCCGGCACCTCCGCTACGATCTCCACGCCGCCGATCTCAGCGTTGAAGCCGGAGAGATAGGCGTCCCGGGGCGGGGTGGAGGTGGCGCTGTTCATGCAGTGGAGGTTGGAGATGGCGTCGGTGAGCTTGCCCGGGTCGTAGGAGAAGGCGGTCTCCATCTCCATGGGATAGGCCCTGCTGCCCAAAACGGCCACGGGCCAGCCCCAGTGATTCTGACCGGCCAGCAGCTCATCCAGCTTGCCGTTGAAGGAGAGATTGAGGTCGATCTCAGCGCCGGTGATGGTTTCGGTGACGCTGTCCCGCTCCAACAGAGTGAGGGCGTATTCCCCCTGGCTGTCCTCCAGAGCCCGCTCTGCCTGAGAGACGGTCATACCGGAGACATCCACCCCGTTGACGGTGGAGCCGGGAAGGAACATGGATTCATAGCGCTTGGACACGCCGGCATACAGGCCGAAGACGATCAGCAGCAGGCCCAGCAGGATGGAGAGGACCACCAGCACCGGAGAGCCGATGCGGCGGGGCGCTTGTGTAGGCATAGGAACACATCCTTTCAAAATGATGTAAAATTGCCGGGAGATTTGGCAAATGTGCTTTCTGTCTGTCATCTTAGCACAGATCCCTCCCGCCGTCAAACGGGAAGGACAGAGAATGAAAAAGCTTTCAGAAAATTTAAAATTTGGCCCTGCTCCGCCGCCGCTTCCCAGTTGACATTTTGCATGGACACAGATAAGATTAGGACAAAGACAAGGACAGAAGGGAGTGAGTTTGATGGAGCTGATCCTTGCCGTTGCAAAGCTGGGCCTGAGACTGCTGTATCTGCCCTTCAAGCTCTTCCCCACTCAGAACAAGGTGGTCATGCTCTCCAGAGAGTCGGACACAGAGCCCATTGACTTCGCTCTTCTCCGGGAGGAGCTTGAGCGCCGGGCGCCGGAGACCAGGGTAGTCTCCTTCTGTCGAAAACAGACGAAAAAGACCAATCCCTTTACTTACGGTATCTTCCTCTTCCGCAGCCTTTACCACATCGCCACCGCCTCTGTGGCGGTGACGGATACCTATTCTATCCCCCTGTGTGTGCTCAAGCACAAAAAAACGCTGAAAATTTTCCAGATCTGGCACGCCGTAGGGGCGGTGAAGCAGTTTTCCTACCAGTGTTTGGACCGGCCGGGAGGACACTCCTCCCGCATGGCCCGGCAGATGGCCATGCACCGGAATTACGACTATATCTTCTGCACCGGCGAGGCCACCCGAGAGATCTACACCCGGGCCTTTGACGCCGATGCGGAGAAGATCCTCCCGCTGGGCATGCCCCGTGTGGACTATATCCGGCGGCCCGACCCGGGCATCCGGGAGCGGTATGTGTCTCAGCACCCGTCTCTTGCCGGCAAGCGCATCGTCCTCTATCTTCCCACCTTCCGGGACGGGCTGGATCAGGGCGTCCGGACACTGGTGGAGGCGGCAAAGCCCTATGCCGGCGAAGTGGCCCTTCTGGTCAAGCCGCATCCCCTCTCCCAGTTCACGCTGCCTGAGGAGAACCGGACAGCAAAGGGATGGTCTACCTATGATTTGATGAAGGTCTGTGATGCTGTCATCACCGACTATTCCGCCTCCTCTCTGGAAGCAAGCCTGCTGCATAAGCCGGTCTATTTCTACCTCTTTGATAAGGAGGCGTACGTGACCCGGCAGGGATTGAATATCGACCCGGAGCAGGAGCTGCCCCTGGCCAGCTTCCGCAGCGCCCAACAGCTCATGTCCGCCGTCTGCATGGGAGAGTACGACCTTGGGGCGCTGGAGGACTTCCGCAGCCGCTATATAGAGACGGCAGACGAGAACAATACCGCCGCGATCACAAAATTCATGTGCCAATTTTTGCCCAAAGCAAAGGCGGAAGCGGAGGAACAGACAAGATGAGTACAGGAGTTTCCCGGACGGCAACTCCTGTACTTTGCGTGAGCGGGAAAGTCAGAAGAATTCACGGGGGAATGTAATTGCATTATCTGTGGAAATATGGTATGATAAATCGTATTTTAATAGGAAAATAACGGCTTGACCCGGGACGGCAAGAAACCCGGGCCGATGGGAGGTCTCCGTTTTGAAAAAAGTCATCACCTACGGCACGTTTGATCTGCTCCACTACGGACACATCAATCTGCTGCGCCGGGCCAAGGCACTGGGCGATTATCTGATCGTAGCGTTGTCCACCGATGAATTTAACTGGAACGAGAAGCACAAAAAGTGTTATTTCAGCTATGAGCAGCGCAAGCAGCTGCTGGAGGCCATCCGCTATGTGGATCTGGTCATTCCCGAGGAAAGCTGGACGCAAAAGTCCAGTGACGTCCGTGAGTTCCGGGTGGACACCTTTGTCATGGGCGACGACTGGGAGGGGAAGTTCGACTTCCTCAAGGATCAGTGCCAGGTGGTCTATCTGCCCCGCACGCCGGAGATTTCGTCCACCCAGATCAAGCGGGACCTGGGCAAGTAAGGAGCACGGACTATGAGTGAATCATCTCAACAGCTGCCGGGGCAGAAGCGGTATAATTTGAGCTGGCTGCTCTTTGCGGTCTCGGCGGTATTCTGGGTGCTGAACCGTTACCGCAGCTCTAATATTGCTATGGCAGGCTATGCTTTTACCTCTGTGATTGCCTTTCCGGGGCTGTTCATCCTGCTGGGGCAGGAGGCAAAGCGGCAGTCGGACAAGCGGGAAAAGCTGATTGCCTCCGGTGCCGGCATGA
Organism: uncultured Eubacteriales bacterium; assembly: GCA_900314485.1. GTDB lineage: Bacteria > Bacillota > Clostridia > Oscillospirales > Oscillospiraceae > Onthomonas. The sequence goes on along the minus strand of OMVL01000022.1, from coordinate 12,526 downwards.
TCCTCCTGGGCTATGCCCAGAAGATCCTGCTGTTCTGGGTGGAGACCCTGCTGGGGAGAACTCCGGCCTTCCACCCCTTCTCCACCGGCGGCGCACCTTGGTTTTTCCTGGTGGGCGGCGTCTTTTTGCTGCTGGCCGGGGCAGTCCGCCGCAAGAAGTGGATGAAGCGTTGGCTGCTGCCGCTGACGGTGGCGCTGGCTCTTGCCTTCGGCGCTGCAAAGCATGCGGGAGACGAGCTGTGCCTTGCCCGCATTGTGACTTACCTGCCCTTTTTTGTGCTGGGCTGGCAGCTGGATCTGGCCCGGCTGAAAGAGCGCAGCGCACTGATCCGCAATAAGATCCTCTCTCTCTTTATTCTCGCCGGCGGGGCGGGTGTGTGTCTGCTGTACCGCTCCAAGTGGGCCGCCCTTCGGGGACTGATTGACGGCAACAAGGCTTATGATGGTATCAGCGGCATTGCCCGTATCCGTTTGGGCCCTGTCTACCGGCTGATGTTTTATCTGGCGGCGGCCGTGCTGCTGTTTGCTCTGTACTGTCTGGTGCCGGAGCGGAAGCTGCCCCTTATTTCGGCATACGGCAAGCGCTGGAAGTCCGGCTATTTCTGGTTCTCCGTGACGGTGCTGCTCATGACCCTCCCCATGGGGGGCAAGGTCTCGATGAAGGGCGCTGTGTTTGCCGGCCTGCTGTGCCTTGGCGGGCTGCTGCTTTCCACCACTAAGTGGATGAATCTGCTGCCGGATGCCATTTTGAACGGCCCGGAGCGGCTGCAAAAGGAAGCGCCGGAGGAGCGGGCGCCGGCAAACGGGCTGCGCCGCGGCTCCTTCTATCAGAGGCACCGCTGGGGCATTGAACTGACGGCGCTCTATACCGGGTGCTTTCTGGTGGCCGCTATGGGATTTGTCTTTCCCTTCCTGGCCAACGGAAAGTCCCTCATCTGGAGCGTAGACGGCCTGGGCCAGCAGTATCCCATGATCCTGTACACCAAGCGGTATCTGCTGGGCGTGTTCCAAAATCTGGTGCAAAACGGCACGCTGACCCTCCCCCAGTGGGACTTTACCATGGGCTTTGGCATGGCGGCGGGAGACAACCTGAACTGGGAGCCCTTTGCCCTGCTGAGCCTGTTTGCCACAGATGAAAATCTGGAGGCGCTGTATGCCCTCATCAGCGTACTTCGGCTGTATGTGTGCGGCCTGAGCTTTTTGTGGTATTGCGCAGAGATCGGCAAGCGGGAGAAGACCACCATTGTCATGGGTGCGCTGGTGTTCGTATTCTCCGGCCATGCGGTGATGGCGGCCATCCGCGAGACCTTCTATGTCACCATCATGATGACCTATTTCGTGCTCATGCTGGTGGGCATCGAGCGGTATCTCCGGACGAAAAACCCTGCCATCTTTGTGACAGTGATTTTTGCCCAGTTTGTCAGCGGCTATTACAGCACGTTTATCAACAGCCTGCTTATGGCGGTCTACCTGTTGCTGCGGCTGTGGAGCATCTATGGAAAGGACATCGGCGCCATTGTCGGGAAAATCATCCGACTGATCGGCTACTATGCCTGGGGCATGGCCATGGCTATGGCAGTGCTGCTGCCTGCGCTGGTTCCCTTCTTCGCCTCCGGGCGGAGCGAGGGAAAGACAGGGGTGTCCCTGTTATACGGAAAGTCGTATTATCAGAATCTCTTTACCGGCCTCAACCTGGAAGCGGGCAGCGCGGGCTACCGGACCTACGCCGGCTTTGCCAGCCTTGCGATCCTGGCCTGCGTGCTGCTCTTCCTCCGGCGGCGGAGGGAGCTGCGTCCGCTGAAGGCTGGCGTTTGCACGGCGGTAGTGTTTGTCTGCCTGCCGGTGGTGGGCTGGATCTTTACCGGCTTTGGATACGTGACCAACCGCTGGTGCTTTGCCATCGGGTTTTTGCTGGGTCTGGTGCTGGTGGAGCTGGCGCCGGAGCTGCTGCAGCTGTCCCGGCGGGAACGGCTGGGCATGATCCTGTTTGTGGTGGCCTACTGTGTCATTGTGGTCGCCAATGAGCAGGCCCTCTCCATTGAACGGTATATGGGCCTGGTCGTACTGGGCGTGACTGCTGTTTTGGTGCTGACCATCAAGGAATTTTTGCCCGGGCGTCGGTTACAGTTGGCTGCGCTGGCGCTGATGACGCTGGTCAATGTGACCTTCAGCACGGCGGCGGTCATCCTGCCCAACTTCGGAAACTATGCCGAGGAGAATGTGGACCGGGGTGCTGCGGATGCCGAGCTCATCGGGAATATGCGCCTGGGACTCGGCGCCATTGACGATGACAGCTTTTACCGTGTCTCCCGGCCGGCAAGAAGAAGTAACGAGAGTCTGCAACTGGGCTATAACGGAACGAATTCCTACTACAGTGTGCTGAGCGCCGACATCAGTGACTATTTCACCGGACTCGGCCTGGACGACCAGTATCAGACCTTCAGCATCTGCGGCCTGGATCAGCGGGCGGCACTCATGGAGCTGATGTCCGTCAAATATTATATAGCAGAAAACCAGAAGATCGTGCCCTACGGCTACCGGCTGATGGAGACCGTCACTGAAGAGGGAGAGGGGGGCAAGACGGCCTACGTCTACGAAAATCCCTATGCTCTGCCCATCGGATATACCTATACCAGCTATATCCCGGAAGTGGAGTATGACAAGCTGACTCCCCTGGAGCGCCAGCAGGTCATGCTGGACCATGTGGTCTGGGACGGGAACACGACTCAGCTGGAGAAGGGGACGTCCGACTTTGAAGAGGAGGCCATTGCCTGCACAGTGGCGGCCGCCAAGGGTATAACGGTCGATGAGGAGAAGCATACCCTTGAGACCGAGGTGAACGGAACGCTGACATTGGAGTTTGAGGGCCTGCCCAACTGCGAGACCTATCTGGTCCTCCGGGGACTGGAGGACGCAACGGCCGGCTCCAACACGACCACGGTCTTAGCGAATATGGACGGCCTGGGCAAATCCACCCTGCTGTACAGTAAGGCCCGCACCTATTATTTTGATCGGGAGTTCATTGTCTTCAACTTCGGCTACAGCGAGACCGCCCATAACCAGTGCACCCTCCGCTTTACAAGAGCGAGAGACTACACTTATAAAGAGATGTATGTGGTCTGCGTCCCCATGGACGATTATACCGAGAAGGTATCTGCCCTCAGGGAAACGGTTCTGGAAAATGTGGTGCAGGAGCCGGACCGCATTACCGGCACCATAGACCTGGAGGAGAGCCGCATGCTGGCCTTCTCCATCCCGGCGGCACCCGGCTGGACTGCCTATGTTGACGGCGAGGTTCAGCCGCTGGAGATTGTGAACAAGATGGATCCCGGCGCTGGCAGTCAAGCTGGTGCGCCGGGGCAAAGAAAGACGGCAGTCGGCAACAAAATCGCAATGTGAATGAGATCGGAGGTTACGGTCATGATTCCTTTCAATATGCCTCCCTACACGGGGAAAGAGCTGGACTATATGGCTCAGGCAGTACTGGTCAATCACAAACTCTGCGGCGACGGCCCTTTTACCAAGCGGTGCCACAAGCTGTTGGAGGAGCAGACGGGGGCGCCTAAGGTGCTGCTCACCACCTCCGGCTCTCACGCACTGGAGCTGGCCGCTCTGCTGTGCGATCTGAAACCCGGAGACGAGGTGATCCTGCCTTCCTACACGTTTGTCTCCACCGCCAATGCCTTTGTGCTGGTGGGGGCGGTGCCGGTGTTTGTGGATATTCGTCCGGACACCATGAATATTGATGAGACGAAGATCGAAGCCGCCGTCACCGATAAGACAAAGGTCATCTGCGTCGTCCACTACGCCGGCATCGGCTGCGAGATGGACACCATCATGGACATCGCCCGCCGCCACAACCTCTACTCCTTCCATGAGACGAAGAACTATTCCATGGGCGAGGGCGGCGCTGTCCTCATCAATGACCCTGCCCTCATTGAAAAAGCGGAGATCATCCGGGAGAAGGGCACCAACCGCTCCCGCTTTCTCCGGGGCCAGGTGGATAAATACACCTGGGTGGAGTACGGCTCCTCCTATCTGCCCAGCGAACTGAATGCGGCCCATCTGCTGGCCCAGCTGGAGGTGGCGGACGAGGTGAACAAAAACCGCCTTGCCACTTGGAATACCTATCGGGAGCAGCTGGGGCCGCTGGCAGAGCAGGGCCTTCTGGAGTTTCTTCAGCCCCCTGCCGAGTGCAGCCACAACGCCCACATGTTTGCTGTCAAGCTGAAGGATCTGGAAGAGCGGACTGCATTTACCGAGTTTCTCAAGGACCGGGGCATCGTGGTCAGCTTCCACTATGTGCCCCTCCATACGTCTCCTGCCGGACAGAAGTTTGGGCGTTTCCACGGTGAGGATGTCTATACGACCAGGGAGAGCCAGCGGCTCACCCGTCTGCACCCGTCTGCCCATGTTCTACCAGATGAGCAGGGAAGATCAGGAGACGGTGGTACGCAGCATCTATGAGTTCTTTGGCAAGAGCCTGTAAATAGGGTCCCGGGAAAATGGAGTCGAAAATGGATGCAGCTCAGTTAAGTGCGCTGCAAAATCGGCGGCAGGAGCGGGAATACAAGATTGCCGCCTATGTGGGCTGGACCCTTTTGACCCTGCATTTCTTGATGGGAATTGTCTATTTCTGTCTCATTGCCGTGGGGGCGCGGCGGTGCTGACAGACAGTTTGGAGTGTAAATGATCGAAATGGAACAACAAAGAATCAGCTTTGTCATCCCCTGCTATGCCAGTGAGGGCTCTGTCGCCCTGGTCATGCAGGAGATTCGGGACACGGTGGCCCAGCGGCCGGAATATGACTATGAGATCGTCGCCGTCAACGACTGTTCCCCGGACAACGTGCTGGAGGTGCTCAAGGCAGAGGCGGCAGCGGATCGGAAGGTGAAGGTCATCGACCTTGCCAAAAACGGCGGCCGGCACTGCGCCCTCATGGCGGGTTATCATGTGGCCGGGGGAGACTATGTGGCCTGCCTGGACGATGACTGTCAGTGTCCTTTGGACCGCTTCTGGGACCTGATGGCGCCGCTGGAGAGCGGCAAGGCGGATGTGGCCATTGCCAAGTACGTGAAAAAGAAGGAGAGCGGCATCAAAAGCCTGGGCAGCTGGGTCAACGACGTGGGCTCTACCTGGCTGCTGGACAAGCCCAGAGATCTCCGCTTCTCCAATTTTGCGGTGATGCGCCGGTTTATCCGAAACCAGGTGATCAAATATCAGAATCCCTATCCCTACGTCTCCGGGCTCATGTTTCAGGCCTCCTCCCGGGTGGTCAATGTGGTCATGGAGGACCGGGAGCGGACCATCGGACAGGGACATTACACCCTGCGCAAATCTCTGGCGCTGCTGACCAACGCCTTTACCTCCTTTTCCATCAAGCCCCTGCGTCTGGCCATCTATGCGGGCTGTCTTTGTGCGCTGGCCGGCTTCGGCTACGGCATTTGGACGGTGGTCCATCGGCTGCTCCATCCTCTGATCCCTGCCGGTTACAGTTCTATGATGGCAGCGCTGCTGTTTTTGGGCGGCATGATCATGGTGCTTTTGGGCATCATCGGAGAGTATATCGGCCGGATCTATATCTGTATCAACAATGCCCCCCAGTTTGTGGTGCGGCAGACCTTTAACGTGGACAAAGAGGAGCCTGCGGAGGTAGAGTGATATGAAAAAAATTTTAATTCTCGGCGCCGGTATCTATCAGGTCCCCCTGATCGAGACGGCGAAAAAGCTGGGCTATTACACCATCGTGGCCAGCATCCCCGGCAAATATCCCGGCTTTGCCCTGGCGGATAAGGTGTATCATGTGAACACCACGGACACCCAGGCACTGGAGAAGATCGCAGAGGAGGAGGGCGTCAGCGGCGTCTGCGTCAGCGGCACCGACGTTTGCATCCCTGCCCAGGGCTATCTCTGCGACAAACTGGGGCTGATTGGCCCTGGAGAGCAGGCGGCTCACCGGGCGCAGGACAAGCTGTTGATGAAAAACGCCTTCCATGAGCACGGCGTGCGTACCGCCTACTTTGAGTATGTGGATGTCAATAACAGCGACCCCCGGGACGTCTGCGAGAAGATCGGCTATCCCGTCATCTTTAAGGCGGTGGATTCCTCCGGCAGCCGGGGCATCACAAAGGTCAGCGGCCCGGAGGACATTGCCTACGCCTGGCAGGCGGTGCGGGACAATACCCGGTCTGACCACTATCTCATTGAGAAGTACCTGACGGGCAGCGAGTTCGGCGCCCAGGCATGTGTGAAAAACGGAGCGCTGAAATTTATCCTGCCCCACGGAGATTATGTCTTCCAGGGGGATACCGGCGTGCCTATCGGCCATTTCGCCCCCTATGACATGGGGGAGGACGTCATTGCTGACTGCAAGGAGCAGCTGGCTCTGGCGGTCAATGCTCTGGGCATCGACAACTGCGCCATCAATGCCGACTTTATCCTCTGCCAGGGCAAGACCTACGTACTGGAGATCGGCGCCCGGGCCGGCGCCACCGGACTGGTGGAGATGACCAGCCTGTACTACGGTTTTGACTACTATGAGAAGATCGTTCAGCTCTGCATGGGCGAGGAGGTGGACTTCACCCCGGTGCTCAAGACGCCCCAGCCCAATGTGACCATGCTTTTCTGCTCCAAGGAGAGCGGCACGGTGAAGGAGATCGACGTCTCTGCCGTTACAACCGACGAGCGGATCATCAGTCTCAGCTTCGATGTGGAGCCGGGAGACCAGGTACGTAAGTTCCGCAAAGGGCCGGACCGGTTCGGAATGATCGTCACCGTGGGCGACACGGTGGCAGAGGCCAAGGAGGTCATGGAACGGGCCATGGCCCAGGTCAAGGTAGTGCTAGAGTAAGGAGAGAAGAACATTATGACATACGCATCTGACCGCAAGAGAGAAAACCTGATTATGCTGGAGATCCTGGCAGGACTGGACAAAAAGCCCCCTAAGGATCTGAAAAAGGCCAAGGAAAAGCAGGACAGGCTGGTCCATGAGCTGATGCTCCGGGCCTGGGAGATCCCCTTCTACCGCAAGCGTTTTGAGGAGACGGGCACTACCCCGGCCGACTATCAGAGGACGGAGGACCTGTACAAGTTCCCCATCATGACCAAAGAGCAGCTCCGGGACTGGATGGACGAGGAGCTGGAAAAGAACCCGGAGAAGTACAAGGACTGGCACATCAACCCCACCAGCGGCTCCACCGGCATCCCGCTGAAGACGCTGTTTTCCCCCAGAGAGAACGCCGCCGGTCACGCCAATTGGCTGCGGGTACTGATGATGGGCGGCTTTATCCCCATCGTCCATAAAAACCTCCACCGTCCCAACTCTCTCCACACCGTCACCGGCGGCAAGAAGTCTCTGGGCGAAAAGCTCATCGGCCTGCGCTGGAAGGAGATGTCCGACTCCATCAAAAACCGCATCCCCAGCGAGCAGCTTTTGAAGGAGATCAACGAATACAAACCCTATTTCCTCTACACCCATAAAAATGTGCTGGTCCGGGTGGCCAAGTATGCCAAGGAGAACAATCTCCCCCTGTGGCAGCCCAAGCTCTACGCCCCCATCAGCGAGATGCTGGATACCCAGTCCGAGCACCTGCTGCTGGAGATGTTTGGACCCGGGCTTTTGAACGCCTACGGCCTTTCCGAGGTGGGCAGCTGCGCTACCCGTCTGCCGGGGAGTAAGGAGTTTGTGGTCAACAGCGACACCCATGCGATCAATATTTACGCAGACGACGGCACTCCTTCCGATAACGGTATGGCCGTGGTGACCCCGCTGTACAAGACGGACCTCCCCATCATCAACTACGAGACCCGGGACCGGATGGAGTCCTATACCAAGGACGGTATCCGTTTTATCACCAAGCTCCGGGGCCGGATGAACGATGTGATCCGGCATAAGGACGGCTCTGTCACCGAGTGGGGCAACATTGAGATCGTGGTCAATTACTCCACCAATCTGGACATCGTCCAGAGCCGGTTTATCCAGGAGAGCTACGACCTGATCCGCATCCAGCTGGTGAAGGACCCGGCCTCCCAGCTGTCTAACGAGGAAATCGAGCGCCGGTATACGGAGCAGTTTGCCCCGGTGCTCAACAATGAGTTCCGGTTTGAGTACGAGTGGATGGACGAGATCCCGGCTGACCCCAACGGAAAGCTGCGGATGATTGTCAACAATATGAAGGAATCGTAATGCTGGATCAGTTTTTGAACAAAAAGCGCAATGTGTACCTGATGGCGCTGGCGGCCATCTTCTGCGAGAGCTTTTCCTCCGTCTTTTTGAAACTGGCAGGGCAGCAGCCGGTGCTGGGTTGGAGCTATATCTTTTACTACGGCTGCGCTGTGGCGGTCATGGGGATCTATGCTGTGGCCTGGCAGCTGATTTTGGAGAAGCTGCCCCTGACCACGGCCTACCTCCGCAAGGGCGTCACCTATGTGCTCATTTTTATCTGGGCGGCCCTGATTTTTGGAGAAAAGATCACGCCCCAGCAGATTGTCGGCATTGCAATTATCATTGCAGGAATGGTGGTGAGTATGCGGGATGATACTTAGCTATGTGTTGGCTGTGGCGGCAGTCATAATCGCCTCCGCCTCTCAGGTGCTGCTGAAAAAGAAGGCCAGCGATGCGCCCAAGAGCTTTTGGAAAAAGTTTCTGAACGGGCCCGTCATCCTGTCCTATCTCCTGCTGTTCACCTCCATGGTACTCAACTCTCTTGCCCTGCGGGAGATGGACATGGCGGTGCTGCCCTGTATCACAGCCACGTCCTTTTTGTGGATCATGGTGCTCTCTGCTCTCTTTTTGGGAGAAAAGCCCACCCGGAACAAAGTCATCGGCATCTGCATGATCCTGCTGGGCGTTGTGGTTTCCCATCTGCAATTTTAGAAAAGGAGGACCCTGATGAAAGGCATCATTCTGGCCGGAGGCTCCGGCACCCGCCTCCACCCCATTACGAGAGGCGTCTCCAAGCAGGCGCTTCCTATCTACGATAAACCCATGATCTACTACCCCCTGTCCACTCTCATGCTGGCAGGCATTCGGGAGGTGCTGATCATCTCCACCCCCAGAGACATCTCCGTTTTTGAGGAGATTTTGGGCGACGGCAGCGACTTTGGCATGCGGCTGGAATATGCCGTCCAGGAGCAGCCTAACGGCCTTGCTGAGGCCTTTATCATCGGCGCGGACTTTATCGGGGACGACCGAGTGGCCCTGGTGCTGGGCGACAACGTGTTCTACGGCGCCGGCTTTGTCTCCGCCTTGGAGTGGGCCTCCAGTGTGAAAGACGGGGCCGTCATCTTCGGCTATCCCGTCCGCAACCCCAGAGAGTTCGGCGTGGTGGAGATGGACGAGAACGGCAATGCGGTCTCTCTGGAGGAAAAGCCCAAGCGTCCGAAGAGCAATATGGCCATTCCCGGTCTCTACTTCTACGACAATGACGTGGTGGAGATTGCAAAAAAACTGACCCCCTCCGCCAGAGGCGAACTGGAGATCACTTCGGTGAACAATATCTACCTCCGGCGGGGCAAGCTGAAGGTGCTCCGCTTCCCGCGAGGCATGGCCTGGCTGGACACCGGTACATACGACGGCCTGCTGGAGGCGGCCCGGTTTGTCTCCATCATCCAGAAGCGGCAGGGACTGTATGTCTCCTGCATCGAGGAGATCGCCTACAACCAGGGCTGGATCGACCGGGAGCAGCTGCTGAGGCTGGCAGAGCCGCTGAGCAAGACGGACTATGGTATCTATCTGAAAGAAATTGCAGGTGACTGAACATGAAAAATATTCTGGTGACCGGCGGAGCCGGGTTTATCGGCTCCAACTTTGTCCACCTGATGCTGGAGCGGGGCGGCTTTGAAACGCTCATCAATTTGGACGCCCTGACCTACGCCGGCAATCTGGACAATCTTGCGGACATCGAAAATGACCCCCGCTATATCTTCGTCAAAGGAGACATCCGGGATGCAGGGCTGATCGGCAGCTTGTTTGACAAGTACGACATTGACACCGTGGTGAATTTTGCCGCCGAGAGCCATGTGGACCGCTCCATCACCGACCCCCTGAGCTTTGTCTCCACCAACGTGGTGGGCACCCAGACCCTGTTGGATGCCGCCAAAAACCACTGGAAGGTGGACCCCAAGGACAAATACTCCAACGAGTATAAGCCCGGCGTCAAGTACCTCCAGGTCTCTACCGACGAGGTCTACGGTGCACTGGGCAAGGAAGGCATGTTCCGTGAGACCACCCCGCTGTCTCCCAATAGCCCCTACTCCGCCTCCAAGGCCAGCGCAGACCTGATGGTCCGGGCGTACCACAACACCTTTGGACTGCCCTGCAACATCACCCGCTGCTCCAACAACTACGGACCCTATCAGTTCCCGGAGAAGCTGATCCCGCTGATGATCAACAACGCAAAGGCGGACAAGCCCCTGCCGGTCTACGGCGACGGCATGCAGATCCGGGACTGGCTCCACGTAAAGGATCACTGCGCAGCTATCGCCACCGTCCTGGAAAAAGGTGTGGACGGCGAGGTGTATAACATCGGCGGCAACAACGAAAAGGCGAATATTTACATTGTAGGTCTGATCCTCCAGACCCTGGGCAAGGGGGAGGACCTGATCACCCACGTAAAGGACCGCCCGGGCCATGATCGGCGGTACGCCATTGACAATACCAAGATCACCACTCAGCTGGGTTGGGCGCCCGCCTACACCTTTGAAGAGGGTATTGCGGAGACCATCCAGTGGTATCTCGACCACCAGACGTGGATGGAGAAGATCCTCTCCGGTGACTATCAGAACTACTACGAGCGGATGTACCAAAACGCATAAAATCAACAGGACCACCCTTCGGACAAGGAAGGATGGTCCTGTTCTTTGTGTCTGCCCAGGCCGCCGGGGTCGGGTCCCCGGCGGCCTTTCGGCCAACGCTGCCAAATACGCATAAGGAACATCCCTTGTGATTTACAGCGGCGCCCATCCACCTTGCGGCATCCGGGATTTTACGGCCTATTCCACAGCTGTGGAGCACTTGTTGCCGCAAAGACAGGCGGGGTTGCTCCCTGCCGTCTGTGAGACAATCACAGAGAGGAGCATTGCCCCGCCCTGCTGTCACGCCAGCTGTTGGTTACAGTATGGCCCCTTTCGACAAAATCATTCCTCCGGCGGACTGGAATATTTCACCAGTGAAATAAAATAGAATGAAACGAAATGCCGAAGGGAGGACGTGAATGTGATGGGGGAACCTGTGCTGTGGGGCGGGATACTGCTGGGCGCTTTCTGCGTCCTGCTGCTGTTTCGAAAGGCGGCAAAGCAACTGGTGCTGCTGGCATTGCGGACAGGGTTGGGCGGTATTTTTCTGGCACTGATCGCTCCGCTGGGCAGCGCAATGGGGGTCAGCCTGGGCGTCAATCTGTTCAATGCGCTGGTATTGGGAGTGCTGGGACTGCCGGGATTGGGGCTGCTCTTGCTGCTCAGATGGAGCTGCCTGTGAGAGGAAAAACAGCCGCCAAAGCCGGTCAAGAACAAAAAATGAAAAATGAAAGTGAGCATTTGAGAGCATAAGAGAGTATAAGCGAGAAAAAGAGAGAATATGATGAGATAAATAAAAATTGCTGTTGACAGGAAAAAGTTACTGTGTTATAAATATACCTGCGCTGTTTGTGCCCTTTCCCACTCACAAACAGCAGGAATGATTTGTTTTAACACACCACCGATAAGAACGTTTGGAGGTTCGAACCATGTCCACTTTTATGGCTAAGAAGGAGGACGTCGTCCGCAAGTGGTACGTCATTGACGCTGCCGGCAAGCCCCTGGGCAAGACCGCAGTTGCCGCTGCTGACATTCTCCGTGGCAAAGTGAAGCCCGACTACACTCCCCATGTTGACACCGGCGATTTCGTCATTGTCATCAATGCCGACAAGGCTGTCCTGACCGGCAAGAAGCTGACCCAGAAGTACTATCGCCATCACTCCGGCTGGACCGGCGGTCTGAAGGAGATCCAGTACAAGAACCTGATGGCCAAGCGCCCTGAGTTCGCCATTGAGCTGGCTGTCAAGGGCATGCTGCCCAAGAACAGCATTGGCGCTGCCGCCCTGCGCCGTCTGCGCGTCTACAAGGGCGCTGAGCACGGCCATGAGGCACAGAAGCCCATCGTCGTAGAATAAGGGGAGGTAACCGAACATGTATCAGAGCAAGAAGCCCTATGTTTACGGCACTGGCCGCCGCAAGTCCTCTGTCGCCCGCGTTCGCCTGTATGAGGGCGGCACTGGCTCCATCGTCATCAACGGCCGGGACATCGACGATTACTTTGGCCTGGACACCCTGAAGCTCATCACCCGTCAGCCCCTGGCCCTCACCGATCTGCTGGGCAAGGTGGACGTGGTTGCTACCGTCACCGGCGGCGGCGTCACCGGTCAGGCCGGCGCTCTGCGTCACGGCATCGCCCGTGCTCTGCTGGAGCTGAATCCTGAGTACCGTGGCGAGCTGAAGAAAGCCGGCTTCCTGACCCGCGATCCTCGTATGAAGGAGCGTAAGAAGTACGG
>OMVL01000018.1 GCA_900314485.1 uncultured Eubacteriales bacterium | reverse complement strand
AAATGCACGAGGCGGGAGTCGAACCCGCACGCCCGCAAAGAGCACTGGCACCTGAAGCCAGCGAGTCTACCAATTCCACCACTCGTGCAGATACCGGACGCAAGGGTTAATATAGCACATTTCTCCCCTGCTGTCAACGGTTTACGGCAAAATATTTTTCAGGGGCAGGTCTTAAAGACCTGCCCCTACGCTGTTTTGATCAGGCGTGCTCCGCCTCATACTGCTTCAGGAACTCCACCAGAGCCTCCACGCCCTCCTTGGGCATAGCGTTGTAGATGGAAGCCCGCAGGCCGCCCACACTCTTGTGGCCCTTCAGGTTGTCAAAGCCCGCTGCCTTGGTAGCAGCCACCACCTCGGCGTCCTGCTCCTTGGAGGGAGAGACAAAGGGAACGTTCATGAGAGAACGATCCTTCTTCTCCACTGCGCCGGAGAAGAACTTGCTCTGGTCCAGGAAGTCATACAGAATGGCCGCCTTCTCCCGGTTACGCCGGTCAATAGCCTCCAGACCGCCGTTTGAGAGCAGATACTTAAATACCTTGCCGCAGCAGTAGATGGCCCAGCAGTTGGGCGTGTTGTACAGAGAGTCGGCATCGGCATGAGTCTTGTAGTTCAGGTAAGTAGGCACAGACTGGGGCAGATCATCCCGAAGCAAGTCCTCACGGATGATGACCACAGCCATGCCGGCCGGGCCGACATTCTTCTGAACGCCCGCCCAAATGAGGCCGTACTTGGACACGTCACAGGGACGGGAGAGGAACATGGAGGACTGGTCCGCCACCAGCACCTTGCCCTTGGTGTTGGGCAGCTCATAATAAGTGGTGCCGTTGATGGTCTCGTTCTCACAGATATAGACGTAATCGGCGTTCTCCGGGATGTCCAGGTCAGAGCAGTCAGGGATGTAGGAGAAGTTCTTGTCCTTGGAAGATGCCACAATCTTCACATCGCCGTACTTCTTTGCCTCGTTGATGGCCTTCTTGGACCATGCGCCGGTCTCCACGTAGCAGGCCACGCCGTTTTTCATCAGGTTCATGGCCACCATGGCAAACTGTACCGTGCCGCCTCCCTGAATAAAGAGCACCTTATAGTTGTCGGGAATGTTCATCAGCTTGCGGAGATCGGCCTCCGCCTCGTCCCGGATCTGCTGGAACACCTTGGAGCGGTGACTCATCTCCATGACGCTCATGCCGCTGCCCCGATAGTTCAGCACCTCAGCGGCGATCTCTTCCAGAACAGGCTCCGGCATCATGGCCGGGCCGGCGGAAAAGTTATAGACACGATCGAATTTCATCGCAGGTTCCTCCTCATATTGGCCGGCAAGCGGCCGTCTTTACCACTTTAGTATAAAACAGCACAGGGCGAAAATCAATTCATAATAAGAACTACCTATCCCGCCCTATCGGTTCCTTTTTTGTCGATTTTTCCTTATTTCACCAGCATAGGGCAGTCCTCCCCGTCAAAGAACTGCCGGGCGGACTTCAGGGAATTGCGGACCATGTCGTCTGCCGCCGTGTCCGTCCAAAAGGCCAGGTGGGGTGTCATGATCACATTGGGCATGGCATTTAAAATCGCCAGCTCCCGCTGCCCCATCACCTGATTGCAGTGATCCAGGTAGTAGACCGCTCGGTCGCCCTCAAACACGTCCAGTGCCGCCCCAGCCAGATGTCCGGACTCCAGCGCCTCAATCAGGGCAATGTTCTCCACCAGGTCTCCCCTGGCTGTATTGACCAGATATGCTCCGGGCTTCATCTTCCCGATCGTCTCCCGATTCAGGAAGTGATAGGTCTCCGGTGTGGAGGTCAGGTGAAGGGAGATCAGGTCACTCTCCCGCAGCAGCCTGTCCAGGCTCACATACTCCGCAATGCCCTTCAGGGCCGGGTGCTCATGGCGGCTCCAGGCCAGCAACCGGCTGCCGAAGGCGTGGAAGCGCCGGGCAGCTACCGAGCCGATATTGCCTGTGCCAACAATGCCCACCGTCATGGTGTGCAGCTCTTTCCCCCGAAACGGCTCGAAGTTGTAGTCCTGCCCCACGTTGCGCAGCAGCGCCGCCTTGGTGTGGCGGGTTACCATAAGGGCCAGCATCATGGCATAGTCCGCCACGCTGGCTGCGGAATAGGTATTGCGGGTGACGGGAAGGCCGGCCTTTTTCGCATAGGCCAGGTCGATATTGTCCACACCGATGGCTCTGGAACTGAGCAGTCGGATGCCGCCCGCCAGATATTCGTCGATCATCGCCGGGGTGATCGCTTTCGCTGCTGCAATGGCCACACAGTCATATCCCATGGCCCAGTAGGCGTTTTCCGGCAGCGGCCGCTCGGGCACACAGGTCACCTCAAAGCCGTATTCCGGGCCGAAGCGGGCATAGCGCTCCCGCTCGTCCTTCCCGCAGGCGTAAGCCAGCAACCTGGTCATACCGCTCTCCCTCCCTGCTCCAGCTTGGAATAGACCACCTTGGAACTGACGCCCTCCAGACGCCCCACCTTGCCGGAGAGAGCCGAGATGACATCGTTAGGAGCGTCCAGCATGACGCTGATGAGGTTTACCCTCCGTTTGGGATAGGGCAGACCCATTCTGCCGATGATATAGCTGCCGTATTCGTGGAGCAGCTCATTGAGCGCACCCACGGACTGGGGATTTTCTACTACAATGGCCAGCAGTGCCACTCTTGTCTCCTGCATCTCATTTTCCTCCTTACGGGATCAGCTTTTTCGGCTTGATATACCGCTCTTCTTCCGAAAAGACACAGCCGCAGTATTTTTGCATATAGAGGCCCAGTTCTCTCGCCCGATCCTGCCCCTGCCGGAAGAGGGGTCGGAAGTCCCGGTAGAGGAACCTGATCTGGTACCGCTCAGATACCTCCTCCGCCACCTCACGCATCAGCTCATGCTTCTGATAAGGGCTGATAAAGAGACTGGAGGTAAAGCTGTCATAGCCGTTCTCCGCGGCGTACTGCGCCACCCGGTCCAGCCGCATCTCGTAGCACTTGACGCAGCGGCCCGCAATATCCTCCGCCACCGCCCGGACAAAGGGGCGCAGGGCATATTCGTTTACAATGACCAGCGGCATTTTGACCATCCCGGCATAGGTCTCCAGGGTGTTGCGGCGCATCCGGTATTCAGTAACAGGGTGGATATTTGGATTATACCAAAAGCCGGTGACCTCCTGTCCCTCGTCTCGGAGGGTATCAATGCACATATTGGCGCAGGGGGCGCAGCAGCAGTGCAAAAGCGTTTTCATAGCTTGTGCTCCTTTTCTTGTTCGTCTGATCAGTATAGCATATTTTTTGATCGGACGGAAGATATTTGTCCTGCCTTTCGGGCATAAATTGTGATAACCGCGGCGAGGGGAGAGCATATCTTGTGTTTTCCTTGACATATCATGGCACTTTAGGTTAAAATAAGATGAATTATTATGGAGTGTGAATAACTTTATGGCACCAAGACAGAGAAAACAGGAATACGGCAACGAGTCCATCTCCGCCCTCAAGGGGGCGGACCGGGTCCGCAAGCGCCCCAGCGTTATCTTCGGCTCGGACAATCTGGAGGGCTGCGAGCACGCGGTTTTTGAGATCCTCTCCAACGCCGTGGACGAGGCGAAGGAAGGACACGGCGATCTCATCATCGTCACCCGTTACGCCGACAAATCCATCGAGGTGGAGGACTTCGGCCGGGGCTGTCCCGTGGACTGGAACCCGAAGGAAAATCGGTATAACTGGGAGCTGGTGTTCTGCGAGCTGTACGCAGGCGGCAAGTACGGCGACGACTACGGCTTCTCCCTCGGTCTGAACGGTCTGGGCTCCTGCGCCACACAGTACGCCTCGGAGTTCTTTGACGCCGAAATTCACCGGGACGGCAAGCGGTACACCCTCCACTTTGAAAAGGGCGAGAATATCGGCGGTCTGACCACCGAGGACGCTCCCCGGCACAAGACCGGCTCCAAATTCCGCTGGCGTCCCGATTTAGAGGTGTTTACCGACATTGACATTCCCGTGGAGTACTATCGGGATGTGATGAAACGGCAGGCGGTCATCAACGCCGGCGTCACCTTCCGCTTCCGCAATCAGGCGGGGGGCAAGTTCGAGACAGAGGACTTCCGCTATGAAAACGGTATTGTGGACTACGTGACCGAGCTTGCCGGGGAAAATCCCCTCACCTCCCCTGTCATGTTCCAAGCAGAGCGTCAGGGCCGGGACCGGGAGGACCGGGAGGAATACAAGGTCAAGCTGAGCATGGCCTTTTGCTGCTCCAACACCGTCAGCATTGTGGAGCATTACCACAACTCCTCCTTCCTGGAGCACGGCGGCTCCCCGGACGCCGCCATGCGCTCTGCCTTCCGGACTGCGGTGGACTCCTATCTGAAAAAGCAGAACAAATACCAGAAAAACGAGTCCCCCATCAAGTGGGACGACATTCAGGACTGTCTCATCTTCGTCTCCAACAACTTCTCCACCCAGACCTCCTATGCCAACCAGACGAAAAAGGCCATCAACAACAAGTTTGTGCAGGACGCCATGACGGAGTTTTTGCGGACACAGCTTGAAGTTTACTTCATCGAAAATCCCTTTGACGCCGAGAAGTTCACCGGGCAGGTGCTGGTCAACAAGCGCAGCCGTGAGACGGCGGAAAAGACCCGGCTGAACATTAAAAAGAAGCTCTCCGGCAACGTGGATATCGCCAACCGGGTGCAAAAATTCGTGGATTGCCGCAGCAAGGACGTGAGCCGCCGGGAGCTCTACATCGTGGAGGGTGACTCGGCTATGGGCGCCGTCAAGCTGAGCCGGGACGCCGAGTTTCAGGGCATCATGCCCATCCGGGGCAAGATTTTGAACTGCCTGAAGGCGGACTACAACCGTATCTTCAAGAGCGACATCATCACCGATCTGGTGAAGGTCATGGGCTGCGGCATCGAGCTGCCCGCCCACACCAAGGCGAAGAACAAGGAGCTGGCCAGCTTCGATATGAACAACTTCCGCTGGAACAAGGTGGTCATCTGCACCGACGCCGACGTGGACGGCTTCCAGATCCGTACCTTAGTCCTGACCATGCTCTACCGGCTGACGCCCCAGCTCATTGAGCAGGGCTACGTCTATATCGCAGAGTCTCCCCTCTATGAGATCACCTGGAAGGAAAAGACCTGGTTTGCCTACTCCGACAAGGAGAAGAACGACATTGTGGCGGAGAACGCCGGAAAGAAACTGGAAGTACAGCGCTCCAAGGGCCTGGGCGAGAACGAGCCGGACATGATGTGGCTCACCACCATGAACCCGGAGACTCGTAGGCTCATCAAGGTCATGCCGGAGGATGTGGAGCGCACTGCCCTCACCTTCGATCTGCTCTTAGGCGACAATCTGGCAGGACGAAAAGAGCACATTGCGGATAACGGGTATAAGTATCTGGAATTGGCAGATATTTCGTGATTTGCAGTATCCCGTAGGGGCGCACAGTGTGCGCCCGCTCCGACATTTTCCATTAACGGCGGGCGCGCACAGTGCGCCCCTACGAACCTCGTCGCACATTGCGGCGCTTCTATGAAGGAACGATCACCATGCCAAAGAAAAAATCTCCCTCAAAGGACAACGCCCACAAAAACAACCCCAACGTCATGGGACTCCGCCGGGAGGTGCTGGAGCAGCCCATCACTGAGACGTTGGAGATCAACTACATGCCCTACGCCATGAGCGTCATTGTCTCCCGTGCCATCCCGGAGATCGATGGGTTTAAGCCCAGCCATCGGAAGCTTCTGTACACCATGTACCAGATGCACCTGCTGAACGGGGCGAGAACCAAGTCCGCCAACGTGGTGGGCGCCACCATGAAGCTGAATCCCCACGGCGATCAGGCCATCTACGAGACGATGGTCCGTCTCTCCCGGGGCTACGGCGCTCTGCTCCACCCCCCGGTGGACTCCAAGGGCAACTTCGGCAAGATCTACTCCCGTGACATGGCCTTTGCTGCCAGCCGTTATACCGAAGTCCGTCTTGACCCCATCTGCGCCGAGTTCTTCAAGGACATCGACAAGGACACGGTGGACTTTGTGGACAACTACGACGGCCGGCTGAAGGAGCCGACCCTCCTCCCCACCACCTTTCCCAACGTCCTCGTCTCCGCCAATCAGGGCATTGCCGTCGGTATGGCCTCCAACCTCTGCGGCTTCAATCTGGGAGAGGTCTGCGACGCCGCCATTGCCCGGATGAAGGATCCGGATGTGGATCTGCTCACCATTTTAAAGGCTCCCGACTTCCCCACCGGCGGGCAGCTGCTCTACAATGAGCAGGAACTGCGTCAGGTCTATGAGACCGGACGGGGCTCCTTCCGGGTCCGGGCAAAGTGGCGCTATCTCAAGGGCGAGAACATCATTGAGGTCTATGAGATCCCCTATACCACCACAGTGGAGGCCATTATCGACAAGGTAGCCGAGCTCATTAAGTCCGGCAAAATCAAGGAAATTGCGGACATGCGGGATGAGACCGATCTGTCCGGCCTGAAGCTTGCCATTGACTTAAAACGTGGCACTGACCCGGACAAGCTGATGCAGAAGCTGTTTAAGCTGACTCCCTTACAGGACTCCGCCTCCTGCAACTTCAACATCCTCATCGCCGGTTCCCCTCAGGTACTGGGCGTGGGTGCGATTTTGGAAGAGTGGACGGCGTGGCGCTTAGAGTGCATTCGCCGGAGGGCCTACTATGACATGCAGAAGAAGGAGGAAAAGCTCCATCTGCTGCAGGGTCTGTCCAAGATCCTGCTGGACATTGACAAGGCCATCCGCATCATCCGGGAGACGGAGTCTGACGCTGAGGTCATCCCCAACCTGATGGTGGGCTTCGGCATCGACCAGGTGCAGGCGGAATACGTGGCGGAGATCAAGCTGCGCAACATCAACAAGGAGTACATTCTCCGCCGCACAGACGAAATTGAGCAGCTGACGAAAGAGATCGAAGACCTCCGTGACATCGTTGCCCGCCCTGCCCGGCGGAAGAAAATCATCACCGAAGAACTGAACAGCGTCAAGAAAAAGTACGCCCGCCCCCGTCTGACCGAGATCCTCTACGACTTTGAAGAGGACACTCAGGTGGAGGAGCAGGAGGTGCAGGACTATCCCGTCCATGTCTTCCTCTCCAGGGAAGGCTACTTCAAAAAGATCACCCCCCAGTCCCTCAGGATGTCCTCGGAGCAAAAGTATAAGGAGGGAGACGAGGCCTATCTCCAGTGGGAGGCAAGCAACCGGGACGAGATCATGTTCTTCACCGACAAGTGCCAGTGCTACAAGACCTTCCTCTCCGAATTCCCCGACACCAAGGCAAGCGTCTTGGGCAGCTTCCTTCCCTCCACGTTGGGCATGGACGAGGGGGAGAGCGTCCTCTGGGCCTGCCTGCCCGGTGATTACAGCGGCAGCATCGTCTTCTTCTTCGAAAACGGCAAGGCCGCCCGTGTGGAGCTGGGCAAGTACCAGACTTTGACCCGCCGGAAAAAGCTGACCGGAGCTTATAGCGACAAGAGCCCGGTGAAGTCCGTCCTGCTGCTGCGGGAGGAGACGGAGATCGCCGTCACCTCCACCGAGGGGCGCTGCCTTGTGTTCCACTCCTCCGCCCTCGCCGTCAAGAGCACCCGCAGCACTCAAGGCGTAGCCGTTATGACCCTCAAGCCCAAGTATAAGCTGGAGCGGGCGGTGCCCTTTGACCAGACCCACATTCAGAACAAGACCCGTTATCGGGCGAAAAATCTGCCTATTGCCGGGGCCCTCCTCAAGCCGGAGGACCGTGGCGAAGAGCAGATGACGCTGTAATACACTACATATTCTTCTGTAGGGGTGCGGCTTGCCACACCCCTGTGGAGGCCGCGACCACAAAGGGCGTGGCAAGCCGCGCCCCTACGCCGTGATGGAAGAAGGTGAACCCATGACACGACGCATGACTGCTCTTCTGCTGACTGCCCTCATGCTGGCTCTCTCCGGCTGCGGCTCCCTCTTAGACCGGGATTACCGCTCGGTAAGCCGCCACATCTCCCACACCTCTGACACGGAGGACACCTCTGCCCTGCGGGCGGAGACCTATTCCGGCTTGGTCAACGACGTGCAGTTTTTTGTCTCCATGGGGATGGAAGAGGGCGTTGTCCGCCTCTATCGCTATTCCGGGGACGTGGAGCGGGATTTGAAGACCGTCTGCCAAGAGCTTTTGACCCGGGATCCCCTCTGCGCCTGGGCACTGGAGGACATTCAGTGGTCTCACAGCCGCATCGTCTCCTATGATGAATGTGTATTCTCCTTTTCTTATCGGGTAGATCCGGCCAGGATCCCCACTATCCATAATACGGTGGGCACGCCCGCCATTCGGGAGCTGTTGGAGGCCGTCCTGATTCAGTATGATGACAGCCTGCTCCTCCAGACCTCCACCTATTATGCCAGCTCCGATCTGCTCCTGAACCTGACGCAGGAGGCCTATTACGCCCAGCCCGGCTCTGCCCTGGGCTATCCCAACGTGTCAGTGAGCATCTACCCTCCTGACAGCAGCGGCAGTCAGCATCTGGTGGAGATCAGGCTGAACTACCCGCTCAGCCGCAGCCGGCTGTTGGAGCAGTCCCAGCGGGTGGCGGCGCAGGCCGCCACTATGGTCGGCACCTCTCCCGCTCAGGGCCAGGTTGGATATTGGCTGCTCTACTCCCGTATGGCGGAGCTGGACAGCTATGACCCCGATGGCTCTGCAAGCGTTTACAATGCGCTGGTGGACGGAGGCGCCGACAGTCAGGGCATGGCTCTGGCCTATCAGTATCTCTGCGACCAGGCAGGACTGACCTGTCTCACGGTACAGGGCACACTGGACGGCTCGCCCCACTGGTGGAACTTTGTCCAGGCTGAGGATACCTGGCATCACGTGGATGTGACTGCCGGAATGAGCCAGGAGGACTTCCTCTTCTCCGACAGTACCGCAGAACTGAGATACACGTGGGATGCAGAAAACTATCCGGAGTGTCCCGACGCTGAGGAGGCAGGCAGTGGGAACGAGACAGCCGAAGGCGCCCAAGATAGCGATCTGACCTGACAATGACAACAGAAAGACCCGCACCTCTGTGTTTGTGCAAAGGTGCGGGTCTTGTTTTGTTCAGTCGTGATGCTCAATGCCCAGAATGGCCTCTGCCTCAGCCACCTGTTCCGGTGTGGGCGTGGGCACATCCTCCAGGGGGTAAGGAATGTTCAGGTTCTCCCACTTGAATTGACCCAGGGTGTGATAGGGCAGAATTTCCACCCGCTTGACGGTTTTGAGGCTGTCAATAAACTGTTTGAGCTGTTTCAGCTCTTCTTCTCCGTCCGTCACCCCCGGCACCAGCACCCGGCGGATCCACATATCCTTGCCGTGGTCGGAGAGCCAGCGGGCCATTTCCAGGATGTTGCCGTTGTCCCAGCCCGTCAGTTTTTTGTGAGCAGCGGCGTCCGTCTGCTTCAGGTCCAGCATGACCAGGTCGGTGTATTGCATCAACTCCTCAAACTTGCCGATAAAGGGCTCCTCCAGCGTGAAGGGGTTTCCGGCAGTGTCCAGCGTCGTATTGACGCCCTTTTGCTTTGCCAGCTTGAAGAATTCAATCAAAAAGTCGATCTGAAGCAAAGGCTCCCCGCCGGAGACGGTGATGCCGCCGTTATTGCGCCAGTAGGTGTGATACCGCCAGCACTTTTGAAACAGCGCCTCTGCCGTCCACTCCTCGCCCCCGGACAGCTTCCAGGTGTCCGGGTTATGGCAATACTGGCAGCGCATCCGGCAGCCCTGCATAAATACCACATATCGAACGCCGGGGCCGTCCACCAGTCCAAAGGTTTCGTGGGAGTGGATACGGCCCACAGGCTTGCTCTCTTGACTCATAGCTTTGTTTCCTTCCTCTTGTGCACTAAAATGTTATATCAGGTAAACTATACTATATCTCACGGTTTTATGCAAGGGGCGGTGTGGATGCCGACGGCTGAACGTCTCCCCCGGAGACTTGGGATTTCACTTCGAATCCCCGACAGGTCTGGAATGAAAAAAAGCAACCGCTGCCCTCGACCCATCAGAAGCCGGCATCGGCATGACCTGCGGGGATTCGGAGAATTTTGGAATCAACCAGTGTGCGCACTGGTTGAAGCAAGTCTCCCCCGGAGACTTGGGATTTCACTTCGAATCCCCGACAGGTCTGGAATGAAAAAAAGCAACCGCAGGTGCGGTTGCTTTTTCCTTCTGACCTGTCGGGGATTCGAACCCCGGACACCCTGCTTAAAAGGCAGGTGCTCTGCCGACTGAGCTAACAGGTCAAATATACTGGGATGGCGGGACTCGAACCCACGAATGCGGGAGTCAAAGTCCCGTGCCTTACCACTTGGCGACATCCCACCATAGATGCAAGCCAGAGTGAATAAAAGCCAGAAGCGGCGGGGTACCGTTCTGGCCTGGTTCTCTGCCATGCAGGAAGGGTGGATAGACGGATTCGAACCGTCGGCCTCCAGAGCCACAATCTGGCGCTCTAACCAACTGAGCTATACCCACCATATTACTGTAACGGAATCACGACCGGAACGGAGACGCAAGGCCTGAGAGCCGCTCAAGTCCAGCCAAATACGCCTGACGAGACTCGACAATCGAGGTTGCAACATGCCCCCGGCATGTTGCTTTTCTCTCATTGCGAGTCCTCGATGCCCAACAGCAGCCAAGTACGCCTGAAGGGACTCGAACCCCTGGCCCACTGCTTAGAAGGCAGTTGCTCTATCCACCTGAGCTACAGGCGCATATGGAGCGGGTGATGGGAATCGAACCCACACGACCAGCTTGGAAGGCTGGGATTCTGCCATTGAACTACACCCGCAGGCCGTTATCAGCTTGAACATTTTATCACGGCTATACGAGGTTGTCAAGTTTTTTCTTCCAATCCGGGCAAGAATTATCGCAGCTCCTTGTCGCAGTAGGCGCAGCACTCCATGCCCCCGATCACCTTGGTCAGGGCGGGCAGATAACTCCCCTCTGTCTGGGTGATGCAGTTGGGGTTGGAGCAGACGGGGTTTGTGCAGATCTCCACCGGCTCCGGCTTTTTGTGGCCCTGGTTGGCGAGATCCATCAGAAGCGCCATTCGGGCGTACATGCCGAAGCGGGCCTGCTCAAAGTAGGCGGCTCTGGGGTCATCGTCCACGTCCACGTCGATCTCATCCACCCGAGGCAGGGGGTGGAGCACCATCAGCTTGGGCTTGGCCCGGGCCAGCTTACGGCGGCTGAGGATATAGACGCCCTTGTTACGCTCGTATTCCAACGGGTCAATGAACCGCTCCCGCTGGATGCGGGTCATATACAGCACGTCCAGCATGGGGATCACCGGCTCCATATTGGTAACTTCGGTAAACCGCATGCCGTTTTCCCGCATAAAGATACGCATATACTCCGGCAGTGCCAGCTCCCGGGGGCTGATGAGGTAAAATTTGATGTCGTTAAATTTGGCCAAAGCCTTGATGAGGGAGTGGACCGTTCGACCGTTTTTCAAATCGCCGCAGAGGCCGATGGAGATACCGTCCACGCTGCCCCGAAGGCGGGTGATGGTAGTCAGATCCGCCATGGTCTGGGTGGGGTGCATATGCCCGCCGTCGCCGGCGTTGATGACCGGCACCTCGGAGTAGAGACTGGCGGCCTTGGCAGCGCCCTCTTTTGGATTGCGCATGACGATGACATCGGAGTAGGCGGAGACCATCTTGATCGTGTCCTTCAACGTCTCGCCCTTGGCGGTGGAGGAGCTTCTGGGATCGGCAAAGCCGAAGGTCGTGCCGCCCAGACGGAGCATGGCGGTCTGGAAGGAAAAGTTTGTGCGGGTAGATGGCTCAAAGAAGAGACTTGCCTCCAGCTTACCGTGGCAGGCGTCCATATAGCGCTCCGGCGCGTCCATGATCCGCTCGGCCCGGGCGTAGATCTCCTCCCAGTCCCGGCGTGTCAGGTCACCGAAATCAATCAGATGCCGAAAACTCACCGTTATCGCTCCTTTTTTTCGATTCGTATTATTCTATCATAGGAGACTGATTCCGACAAGGTTTCCGCCTCCGCCGTTTTACATGAAAATGGGAGGGCTTTTTGCGTCATAATTTGGCCCATTTGCGGCATGTTAACAGACGGGAGGTGCGACATGGAACTGGTTTGGTATTTTCTCTTTTATTCCGCTGTGGGCTTTTTGCTGGAAGTTGTATTTACCAGAGTCACCGGCGGCACAAAAAAGGACCGCAAGTGTATGCTGTTTCTGCCCCTGTGCCCCGTCTACGGCGTGGGAGCGGTGGGGATTTTGCTGCTGCCGGCAGAAATGCAGGCCCGCCCACTCCTCCTCTTTCCTGCCGCCGCACTGGCGGCCACCGGAGCGGAGTATCTCCTCTCCTGGTACTACGAAAAGGCCTGGGGTGTCTTCTTCTGGGATTACAGCCATCTGCCCGGCCATGTGAACGGCAGGGTCTCTCTGCCCTTTACGCTGGCATGGGGGCTGCTTGCCGTTGTGCTGGTCTATTTTGTGCAGCCGGCCGTAGAACAACTCACAGCGATGATGCCAGAGGACATCATCGCTGCGTTCGGGGCTATGTTTTTGCTGGACTGGTTTTTTACCGGACAGGTGCTGCGGCGCAGTCACTCTACACAGAGCCTTCGCTGGTGGGTCAGATCGATTCCAGCTGGCGAAGCACTGTCTGGATCTGCTCCTCTCTCGCTCCGTGCTTCCGGGCAAAGGCAATCGCCTGATTCACCGTCCATCCCTTGACCACGATGGCCATGGGATGGTGGATCAGGTCTTTGCCGTATTGATTGAGCAGCTCAATTGCCTTGGGGTTCTTGGCCAGCTGGCCGATGGTGATCGTACCGTTTTTCAGGTCCATGCGAAATCCTCCTCATAAAGATGTCGATGTGGGAAGGAGACTGTCAATTGTGACGGTTTTCGGTCAGGTAGTCCGCGATCCGTTCTGTTGAGTGTCCGTCGCACATGGTCAAAAACTCCTCTTTAAAGGCATCCATGGCTGTAAAATCGTACTGGTCGATGTGTTTCAGATGCTCTGCCAGCTCAGGAGCGGTGCGAATGACCGGGCAGAACAGGAATTGCTCAAAGGAATTTGCGTTAATGGACATATTGCCCGATTGGGTCACCTGCTCATAGTCATAGGCCGTGGAAAATGCCGGTTTGCGCACAATGGGCGTCTCAAAGAAGGTGTCATTGTAGTCGCCGATAATGACGTCACTGGCGCTCATCATCTCACGCAGCATCATGCCCTTGAGGAGCAGCTTGCTAAAGCCGGGCACATCAATGGTGTTCATGGTCTCCAGGAGCATCTGCTCTTTGTTGAACCAGACAAGCACCACGTACTCTTCTCCGATCAGATCCCGCAGCAGCTCCATATCCAGGATGTCCAGCC
This sequence comes from uncultured Eubacteriales bacterium, assembly GCA_900314485.1. Taxonomy (GTDB): domain Bacteria; phylum Bacillota; class Clostridia; order Oscillospirales; family Oscillospiraceae; genus Onthomonas. Next base: position 37,836 of record OMVL01000018.1, on the reverse strand, counting down.
ACTCGGGGCAGTTCTTCCGGGTGCGCCATCTGGGCATATAGAGGATCCGCTTTTTGCCGGCCGCCTCCGGGAAGAGCCGGAGTAGCTTCTCCTCCGCACCGGCACGGAAGGCGTCGTCGAAATAGACATCGGTCATATAGTTGCCCAGCAGGTCGCATCTGACGTCGCTTCTGGTGCCGTAGCATTTCCGGAAATACTCCGCCCTGCTTGCAGCGGGCACCTGGATCACAGAAAAGTCATTTCCTGCCGCCAATGCGGCATACTTCTTCTTCCACTTGAGGAATGCGCTTACCTGTAGTCCTCCGTTGTAGAGGACAAAGGGCGTTGCGGGAAGCAGGATCGCCTCTGTCCCCTCACGGAAGGCCGTCTTGGCAAGGAAGCTGATGGGCTTTGGCATGACAAGGTATCTGGCAGAGGCAATTTCTCTGGCCAGCGCCTCATCGTCAGCTGCCTTCCGCTTGCCTAGCAGCAGCGTCTTAACCTCATAGCGGTCCTGCTTTTTCAAGCCGGCCTCCAGCAGGTCCATGCGGTCCTTGGACTTCTTCTTGCCCTCGGAGAGGATCAGGATCTGATCAGAGATCTCCACTGTTTGGATGGCGTCTTCATACAGATGGCTGAAATCAGAGGCCCGTTGGCTCAGCGCGGTATATTTTTCCTGATATGCTCTGTTTTCCTCGATCTCCTTTTCCGAGAGCAGACGGCCACCTGCCAGATTTTCGTCTTCGGGCAGGATCTGGTACATTTCGAAGTAGCGCTTCTTGACCGCTTCATCCGAGCGGGTCACAGACATGTTCACGCTGGTGGTGACCTTCATGGAGCCTCTTGAGATCTCCTTGTTTGCAAAGCGGTCCAGCAGTTCCATTGTGTAGGGAGGGGCAAATTCACGTTTTTTTCCATAGAGGGCCACAGAATCGATCAGCGGCCCAATCTGCTCTGCGTAGGCGGGATTGGTCAGATTTTCTCCGTAATAGTTCAGCGCAAAGTCATACAGCATATGATCTGTATCTTCAGGGTGCAGCAAGTCAAGTCTTGCATACCTTCTGGCAAATTCAGGCAGGTACTTCTGCATGGACTCATACAGGTCCTCCTGATAGGAGATCTTGCGAATGATGGGAACGATTTTCCCGTCCTTCTCCTCATATTCCTCCACACTTCGATAGGGCATATTTGCGAAGATGCCCTCCAGGAAGAACTGCCTTACGGCGTTGGTGGTGAAATTGTAGCGGATGGAAGATCCGAGCGTAGGCAGCGTAGTGCGGGTATAGTAGAACGGTACGCTCACCTCTTCTCCCACAATGTCCTGCCAGAGGCGCACCATGTTGTCCTGCGTATAGCCCCGGCCCCAGTATTCCACAATGGCGAACTGCTCGTTTCGATCGATCTCCTGGGCCAGATAGCCGCTGACCAGCACCCGCTCCTTTGCGCTCTGTGCCAGCAGGTACTCCCGGTAATCGGCGGAGTTCTTAAAGATCTCAACCAGTCTGTTGCGCGTTGCGCCATCTTCAAAGTCGATGGCATCCGGGTCGATGGCCGGAAACAGTCTGCGGAAGGTCTCCTCGTCTAAGTCCATGGCCCGGAAGAGCTTTTCCTTGGAGATCACATCGGTAAAATTGCCATGTCCCAGCCAGAAATCTTCATCAATATCATGGATGAAGGACGGAATTCTCCACGCTCTTCGGGAGGCGTAGATATACTTCGTCTTGATCTTCAGGCCCCGCTCCTCGATCAGAGCGTCCGCAACACGCTTGAGCGGATGGCCGTCCCGAGAAATAAAGTACAGCGTCTCATATCCTCTGCGCACAGCGTCCCTCAGCACCCAGTCGATATAGGGGACCATGCAGAGGGAAACGTAAGAGCAGACAAATTCGTCTTTCGCGGAAAATGTCTCCTGGCAAAGCCTTGCCTGCATGGCGGCAACCAGGTAGCTGTCGTACGTGCCCAGTTCCTCCACCAGCTGCCGATGCATGTCCTTGAAGCCGGGCTTGCGCACTTTTCTGACACGGATCCCAAACCCAGCCGCCTGGTTCCAGTCTGCACAGGGATTATCGCCGTAGTGGATCCACTGTCCGAAATCGTAGAACGGCTTGAAGCTCTTATATACCTCCAGGTAGAGCATTTTGGAGGTCTTGAGCACCCCGTATTCGTTGGACAGGAACAGCGGCAGCTTTGAAAGCACCGGATCTGCCTTTTCCAGCATCTGCTCAATGACATCCTTGGGCAGATACATATCGCTGATCAGCACGACGGTGTCGCCGTTTTCCAGCAGACGCTTCACCTGGTCGATCTGCTCCGGCAGCGGGATCACATTTTCCAGCTCTGCCCTCAGCTCCCACTCCTTCAGCAGCGACGCCTGCTCCGGGGTAAGACTGTAGGTCGTGGCAATGCGGGCAATGATCTCATCAAGTGTGACCTCCACCCGGTCGGACTGCCGCAGGGCGATCGTCTTGTGATAAAATTCCCGCATAACCGACTCGGCAGCGCTTCGGATCTTGGGATAGTCCATGATCAGCGGCATGGGGAAGCCGCCCCGGTCCTGGATACGCTCTCTTACATAATAGAAGATACCGATGGGATCGAGCACCTTCCTGGAGATCAGCGTATCGAAAACGTCAAAGCTGTAAAGGGTGGGAAATTCCCGCTTTTCCGGGACAAAGGCAATGGTCTGCTCAATGATCCGCTCCATGCTGTCATTGTCGGAATATTCCCAGTACAGCTTTGTGATCCGCTCGATGCTCTCTGTGAGATCATCCTTCTCGTAATCGCCCAGAGCGGCAAGCAGTTCTTCAAAAGTGCGGCATCTGCGGCCCAGCGTCGCCTCGTCATAGTCCATCGGGAAGTCCAGGTCCTCATTGTCAAAGTCAAAGGTATAGCGCAGGAAGTGCTTTACCCCCACAGAGAGGAAATCGGTGAAAATGGAGGAATAGTCCATGATGCACAGATCCATCTGATCCATCACTTCGTAGAAGTCGTCCCGATTGTCCCAGAAGCACAGCCACTTGCAGTCCTGATAGGCCTCCTTGGCCTGCTGGAAGCCCATCTCGTCTTCCAATATCGGGTGCATCTTAAACACCATGAGAATGTGTTCTTTTTCACAAACCTCGATCAGCCGGTCAATGTCTGGGATCGCATGGGTAAACAGCTCCGTGCCGTTTTCATTGCGGTATGTCGGCACGTATGCCGCCAGGCGAGTATCCTCCGGCAGCTGTCTGCTGCGGCGCAGATCGTGGTCAAAGCTTGCCACTCTCTCGTAGTTTTTCTGATAGAGGCAGCGGGGATAGCCGGCACGAATGATTTTGTCTTCGTCCAGACCCAGCTGCTCCATAGCAATGGATTCTATGAACCGGGACGGTGCCAGATACAGCTCATGCGTCCGGTAAAACGCATTTCTGTTGACGTACTTTTTTGCGATCTCTATGGCCAGCCGCCCGGTGGTAAGACTCCGCTCCACTGCCTTTACGCCGCCAACACCGTGCCAAAGATTGAGGTACTTCACATCCTCCAGACCGCTCGGGATATTTATTTTAACATGTTCGGCGGCAAAAACGCCTGTGCGGTTGATCACATACTGGGCTGCCGGTGTCTCCGGCCGATACGCCTGATAACCCAGAGCCCGCACCTGTGCAATGGTCTCCTCATCGCTGCACAGCCAATAGGCCGCAATGTCCGGACGGTACTTGTTGATATAGATAAACAGGTACTTGGGATTTCCCCGGAAATCCTGGCTGTAATTTCCTGCTACAAATGCCCACACATGGTCTCTGTCAAATTCGGCATAGCGCTGTATAACAGCTTCCAATTCCTCTTTTTCCGCTTCCTGTCTGGCCTTTTCTTCCGCCTCCAGTGCCAGGCGCTCCAATTCAGCCTCGGAAAGCTCCTGCGGTGTTGCTCCATTCTTCTCCTTGGCGCCCTTGGCCTGTTTGGCCGACCGCTTGTCAGGAATGATTCCCACCTTCTTCAGCACTCGCTTTACCATCGATTTCAGCTTCATCGTGTTTCTCCTCCAGCTTGTTTGATCTCAATGTGATTCGCCCGGCGCAGACAGATGTACCTCACTCAGTATACAAACGCACGCTTAAGCAATAGAACTACATTTTCCAATAGATAGTTTATTCTACCACATAGAGCGAATAAATGCCACCTAAAAATGAGGAAAGTTTGACGATGCGGCAGCTCACCCGGGTCCGGGCCTGATCACCTCCCCTTTTCTGTGCTGCCGCGTCGGAGCGCGCAGCCGAAAATTTGTACAAAGTCATGGACACATTGTAACAAAAATGTTATACTGTCAAAGGCAAGTTTATAATCGGTGTGGTATGTTATACAGAAAAGTTATAACATTGATATTTGATTTCCGTCTGCCCTATCAATTCAAAATGTCTGTATGCCTGTATTGCACCATGCAGGCTTTCGATCTCCGGTTGAAGGCCGCTGCCCACATCTTGGAGACAACACAGGAGATTTATCCTGCCATGGGAGGAGCGATACGAAATGATCGAGAAGAAAGCCGGCTTTAAAAAACCGCTTCTGATTTACACAGTTTTTTTCTTTACGGTCGGTTTCTTTGTATTTTTCTGGTTTCTTCTTTATGGGAAAAGCGTTTTGTGTACGACAGACGGCTTTATGCAGTGCTATCCCATGCTCTTGGATTTTCAAAGAAAAATCGGCGATCTGATAGCCGGAAAAGGGTTTAGCTTCTGGTCCTGGGAGATAGGACTTGGCGGCGACACCATCGGAACTCTTTATTTCTTTCTGACGGATCCTCTTTTCTATATTGCTGCCCTGTTTCCACCGGAGCAGGCAGATATCGGATGCGGATTGGCAACCTATCTGCATCTCTATTTTGCGGGAATTGCAATGATGGTTTTCCTGCGCATTCAGAACCATTGCACATATAAGCTTGTCATCGGCGGATTGGGTTATACTTTTTCACTCTGGACGCTGACTGCTATCATTCAGGAATTTTTTCTGATTCCGTTGATCCTGTTTCCGCTGATGCTTGCGGGCATTGAAAAGCTGGACCGGGAAGGCCGGCCTTATTTGTTGATTATCAGCGTAGCGCTTTCGCTGATCACCAGCGCCTATTTCTCCTATATGTCAGCCCTTATGCTGGCAATTTACTCTGTTGTCAGCTTCTTCTTCCTGCCGGGTGAAAAAAATGTGCGCAGGTTCTGTCTGCGCATTCTCCGTTTCGCCGGCTGCGTAATCGTTGCTGTGTGTATTGCCGCCCCCCTCATGTTCCCGTATTTATGGGCAGTGCTTCGCACAAGCAAGGAGTCCTCTGCCAGTGTGACTCTGCTGCCCTTACCGGGCAATGCTCTGCAGTTTTTCCCCGCTCTGATCACGGGCAGACAGATGTTCGGTAATTATTCAGCAATCTCCACCGGAGGCGTTTTTGCCGCCCTGATCCCCGCTTTTGTCATTGACTTCCGCCAGAAGAGAAACCGCTTGCCCGTTTCTATGTTCGCCCTGAACATGCTGTTTTTATTTTTCCCCGTTGTCTGCAGCGTGTTCAACGGCTTCAGCTATCCCACCGGCAGATGGTGCTATATGCTGGCTTTCTTCTATATTTGGGCCGGTATCAGTGTATTGGATTTGGAAAAATTTCAGCGTACAGATTACAGAGCTCAGTATAAATGGGGACTTGGAATTCTCTTTGGGCTGTTTTCTGTCAGTTTAGTCATCAGCGGATGCTTTTTTAATGTGCTGACGGTACCGTCACTTTCGGTCGCGATCATAAATTTGGCTTTTGTCTGCTGCACGGGCTGGATATTGCTGTCTGGGAAATCCGGCAAAAAAGCATCTCATCTCGCACGCACGGAAAGGCTTCTGTTGCTGCTAACTGCAGTGAATATTGCCTGCGTGTACCTGGTCCACCATTACCCATTATACGGCTCCACATTGGACAATTACACAGATATTGGTCAATCCTATCGCCAATACAGCGATTCTACCCAGCGCAGCATCGCTTCGCTTCAGAAGGAAGACCGTTCTTTTTATCGATCCGATCAGGGGAATTTTATCACGCTGAATTCCTATACCACTGTGTTCCACTGGCCCGCAAACGAGTCGATCATGTACGGTGTCCGTTCCGTGACCACATATATATCTTCACTGGACGCAGACACGGCGGATTTCTACAAGGCCGTATGCAACAATCAAAACTATATCGTTCGCGTGATCGAATTCGGCAACGATAACCGCAGCCGCTTAAATTATCTGACGGGAGTCAAATATTTTACAGCAAAAAACGATCAGGGGGCCGCATATGCCAGTTACGGTTTTGCCCCCTGGAGCACAGATGGTGATATTCAAATTCTGAAAAGTAAGTTTGAGCCCAGTCTGGGCTATGTCTATTCCCGGGTGATCTCTGACAGCCGTTTTGAGGAATACAGCTATCTGGATCGGGAGCAGATCCTGATGCAGGCCGCCGTTGTGGACGATGATTACAAAGGGATCGCTGCGGAGGCAGATGCGCAGCAGCTTCAGCTGCATACGGAGGAGGTCCCGTGCGAGTTCCTTCCGGGAAATGGCCTGACAATAGAGGATGGCACCATTACAGTGAGCAGTGCCAATGCCACGCTGACGCTGAAGCCCTCCCTGATTGAAAACAGCGAAGTGTATGTCTTCTTTAAAAACTTTACCCGGGAACCTTTGACCTACGAAGCAAAACAGGAGCAAACACTGGGCGACGATCCTACCAGGCTACAGCGAGACAGATTTGCGCTGAATAACCTTAGCTATCAGCCCTACGCCAATTTTGAACTTGCCATAAGCGCAGGCAACATTCAAAAGCGGCTTCTCAACAGTGACGGCAGCAACCAGGCCACTATCGGCATTGTTGATTACATGAGCAATTTAGGCTATTGTGAGACTTGGGACGAGGACATCGTCATTAGGTTCCCCATCGCAGGCACTTATCACTTTGACAGCATCCAGGTTCTGGCCGTCTCTCAGCAGGACTTTGACGAGCAGGCTCGGGCACTTGAGGCAAACCGCCTTCAGGTAACAACACTTCGGGACAATTACGTGAAGGGCACCGTGGACAGCGACGGCGGTCTGCTGTACCTCAGCATCCCGGATAACGGCGGGTGGAACGTCTGGATCGACGGCGAAAAAGCGGAAAAAATCTATAGGGTCGACATTGGCTTTATCGGCGTGGATGTGCCCGCCGGTGCGCATACGGTAGAGCTTCGCTATCGTCCCTTCGGATTCCACGCAACACTGGCTATGTTTGCTGTGGGGTGCGTCAGCTTTGCAGGCATTGTCGTGTTTCATCGCATTAAGAAGAAAAAAACTATGTTCAAGTCAAGTGAAGAAGGCAAAGTATGAAAAAAATTTCAATTGTAATCGGCCTTTACAACTCAGAGCGCACCATTGAGGCGGTTCTGAAGGAGATCGACAGCGCTTTTGCCCAGTCGGAGGCCTACTGCTATGAGGTCGTCCTGGTGGACGATCACAGCCCGGACGGGGTGTATCCTCTGGTCAAGTCTCTGGCGGAGCAGGATCCCCGCATCAAGGTGATTCACCTGGCAAAAAACGCCGGGCAGACCAACGCTGTCATTGAAGGATACCGGTATGCCACAGGCGAATTTGTGGTGGAGATGGATGACGATCTGCAGATGCCGGCCTACGAGATCCTGCACATGCTGCAGGTGCTGGAAGAGGGCAACTACGATGTGGTCTTTGCCAAGTATCCGGAACAGAAGGAGAGCGCCTTTCGCCTGTTTGGCAGCAAGGTCAACAACAAGATGACGGAGATCATGCTGGGGAAGCCCAAGCATATCCGGGTAAACAGCTTCTTTGTGATGCGCAAATTTATCAAGGACGGCATCATCAAATATGCAAACAACTATCCCTACATGTACGGAATCATCTTTGCACTGACGAAAAATGTCGCCAATGTAGAGGTCGAGCATCGGGCTAGGACCAACGGCAAGTCCAATTATACGCTCAAAAAGCTGCTGGGTCTGTGGATGAACGGCTTTTTGAACTATTCGGTCCAGCCCCTGCGTCTGGCTGCCTATCTGGGCGTTGGGATCACTGTGATCAGCTTTCTCGTTGCCATTGCGCTGGTGATTGAGCGGCTGATTTTCCCGCCCAGGGCGCTGGGCTGGACGTCGCTCATGGTCGTCATTCTCTTCTTTTCCGGTGTTCAGCTGCTGAGCATCGGCCTTGTGGGAGAATATATCGGAAGACTGTTTATCTCCGCCAGCGGGCTGCCTCGTGCCACTGTGAAGGAGACCGTAAATATTGATTCGGAGGAATCACAAAATGGATAAAATCTTGGTGACCCGTTCCTCTATGCCGCCCATGGAGGAATACATGGAGGAGATCAAGGGGCTGTGGGACAGCCACTGGCTGACCAATATGGGCGAAAAGCACCAAAAGCTGGCAAAGGCGCTGGAAGAATATCTGGGTGTCGAGAAGCTGTTGCTTTTCACCAATGGCCACAATGCCCTGGAGCTGGCGCTGCAGGGGTTAGATCTTCCCAAAGGCAGAGAGGTGATCACCACGCCGTTTACCTTTGCCTCCACCACCCATGCCATCGTGCGCAACGGCTTCAAGCCGGTGTTCTGTGACATTCGGGAGGATAACTATACCATTGACGAGCGTAAGATTGAGGCGCTCATTACCGATCAAACAGTGGCCATCGTCCCGGTGCACGTGTACGGAAATCTCTGCGCCGTGGAGGAGATCCAAAAAATCGCCGACCGACATCATTTGAAGGTGATCTACGATGCCGCCCATGCCTTTGGCGTCCGTAAGGACGGAAAGGGCGTCGGCAGCTTCGGCGATGCATCCATGTTCAGTTTCCACGCCACCAAGGTATTCAACACTGTGGAGGGCGGAGCCATCTGCCTCCACGACCCGGCTCTGGAGCTGACTCTGGAGCGGCTGAAGAACTTCGGCATCCGCAATGAGGAAGAAGTCTCCTTTGTGGGCTCCAACGCCAAAATGAACGAGTTCTGCGCCGCCATGGGCCTTTGCAACCTGCGGCATGTAGACGAGGAGATCGCAAAGCGCGGCCAGGTCGTCAGCCGCTACCGCGCCCATCTGGCGGAGATCTCCGGCATTGGTCTGAATGCAGAACAGGAGGGCGTCAAGCCCAACTATGCCTACTTCCCCATTCGGATAAATGCATCTCAGTTTGGCGCATCCCGGGATGCGCTGTATGAAGCGCTGAAGGAGTATGGGATCTTTACCAGAAAGTACTTCTATCCCATTACCAACAGCTTTGCCTGCTACGAGGGCCGTTTTGATGTGCATGAGACGCCGAAGGCGTTGCAGATCTCCACAGAGATCCTGACCCTCCCCCTCTACGCCGATCTCCCTCTGGAGGACGTGGACCGCATCTGCGCTGCCATCAAAGAGATCGGTCAGAGAAAACGGAGCTGATCTCTATGCAGAAGCTTGCAGGCTGGTTCTGGGCGCTGATTGCCAGAATTGCTAGATTCCTTTTAGAGCGGCTGTTCCGCCTAACCGGCCGGGAGATGCCGGAGGAGTTCTTTCAAACCTTTTTGCAGTTTGTCCGCTTCGGCATTGTGGGCGTGACCAACACGCTCGTGTCCTACGGCGTCTATGTGGTGTCGCTGCTCATCCTGCGGAAGCTGCACTGCCTGCCGGATGTGGATTACTATGCGGCTCAGTTCATGGCGTTTCTCCTGAGCGTGCTGTGGTCCTTTTACTGGAACAACAAGGTGGTATTTACCCTTCAGAGCGGCGAACAGCGCTCCTGGTGGAAGTCGCTGCTCAAGACCTATGCGTCCTATTCTTTTACCGGCCTGTTCCTGAACAGCCTGCTGCTCTATGTCTGGGTGCAAGTTTTCCACATCTCTGAATTTCTGGCGCCCATCATCAATCTGCTGATCAGCGTTCCGCTCAACTTTGTCATTAACAAGTTCTGGGCGTTTCGCAGTGACAGGACAGCTGAGAAAGGGAGATAAAAATGACAAGTTTCTACACAGACGACGAACTAAAAGAGATCGGATTTAAGTCGATCGGAGCAGGTAATCTTATCAGCAGAAATGTGAGCATTTACGGAGCCGGAAACATTTCCATCGGCAGCTACAATCGAATTGATGATTTTTCTATTTTAAGCGGAAACATTTCCATCGGCGATCACATCCACATTGCCGCCGGTGTGTTCCTGTTTGGTGGGAAATCCGGCATTGTATTGGAAGATTTTGTCGGTATTTCCTCAAGAAGCGCCGTTTACGCTGACAGTGACGATTATTCGGGCCTGGCAATGACTAATCCGACCATTCCAGATGAGTTTAGACATGTGACCGGAGGCAAAGTGACCTTCCGAAGGCATTCTCTTGTGGGAACCGGATGCACCGTTCTGCCTGCCGTTACGGTTGGAGAGGGCAGTTCCATAGGGGCAATGTCGCTGGTGAGCAAATCACTGGGCGATTGGGGAATGTATGTGGGTATCCCCTGCAAACGCTTGAAGGACAGAAGCAGGAAAGTCTTAGAATTGGAAGCTCAGTTTATGGAGCGCTATCATAAGAAAGCGTGACAAGCCATGACAATTATCGTAACCGGAGGAGCCGGCTTTATTGGAAGCAACTTTATTTTTCACCTCATGTCCGCCCACTCCGAGGATCGGGTGATCTGCGTGGACAAGCTGACCTATGCGGGTAATCTTTCCACACTGGCGTCCGTCCTGGGTAAGCCCAACTTCCGCTTCTGCAAAGTGGACATCTGCGACCGAGAGGCCGTATATGCCCTGTTTGAAGAGGAGCATCCGGACATTGTGGTAAATTTTGCCGCCGAGTCCCATGTGGATCGATCCATTGAGGACCCCGGCATCTTCCTTCAGACCAACATTCTCGGCACCTCCGTCCTGATGGACGCCTGCCGGAAGTATAGCATCAGGCGTTATCACCAAGTCTCCACCGACGAGGTGTACGGTGATCTCCCCCTGGAACGGCCCGACCTCTTTTTTACAGAGGCCACCCCCATCCACACCAGTTCTCCCTACAGTTCGTCCAAGGCGTCGGCGGATCTGCTGGTACTGGCCTATCACCGGACCTACGGCCTGCCTGTCTCTATCTCCCGCTGCAGCAATAACTACGGGCCCTACCACTTTCCGGAAAAGTTGATCCCCCTGATGATCATCAACGCCCTCCATGATAAGCCGCTTCCTGTCTACGGAGAGGGGCTGAATGTACGGGACTGGCTGTATGTGGAGGATCACTGCAAGGCCATTGATCTCGTGATACGCAAGGGCAGAGTCGGAGAGGTCTATAACATCGGCGGGCACAATGAGATGCGAAACATTGACATTGTCAAGCTGATCTGTAAGGAGCTGAACAAGCCGGAAAGCCTGATCACCTATGTCAGCGACCGGAAGGGCCACGATTTGCGCTACGCCATCGACCCCACCAAGATCCACCAGGAGCTGGGCTGGCTGCCGGAAACCAAATTTGCCGACGGCATCAAGCGGACCATCAAATGGTATCTGGAGCACCAGGACTGGTGGGAGCCGATCATGAATGGCGAATACACCCAATATTACGAAAAAATGTACGGCAGCCGGTAAGTCTGCTGTCCCCGCTAAAACGGGCAAAAGCGTTTTGACAAGCAGTCAGCCGCTTTTGCCCGTTTTTCCTTTTGTCTCTGAATGGTTTTTCTCTCCCCTGCAGTAGTCTGTTAATCCTAAATGTTGTTTAAGCCGCAAGTATGTTTTCGTCAGACGAGGCGGAGGATGCAGGCGGGCTGACGCCCGCCAAAGACGACAACAAAGTATGGCGTAAACAGACGCCGCGGATGATTAAAGTTTTAGGGTTAACGGACTACTAGGGAAACACCATCAAAGGAGGTTTGCTTTATGGAAAAGATCAACGGATGCATCCAGTGCAGTGTGGACACCTGCGCTTACCATGACCAGTGGGAGGAATACTGCACCCTGCGCACCATCCAAGTCGGCTGTACCGCCGCTCAGCCCAAGAGCTGCGACTGCACCGAGTGCGCTTCGTTCAAAGCAAAGGGCGGCAGCGACCGCTAAGCAGACAGGGGAGATTGCTGCAATTGGCAATCTCCCCAAAATTCAAACCAGTTTCGGCATACATTTATTCACATTCCAGAATCGAAAATTTGCCTGTGAAAAAAATAACAAATCCCTTGCATTTCTCCAAAAGCGTGCTATACTGTTTATTGAAAGTTAGTGGTAACTAACGTAAGTTACCATGTTTGTCAAAAGATGGAGGTTAAAGTTATGAGCGATTTCAAACAGTGGGACGGCTTTGAAGGCCGTATCTGGAAAGACGAAGTCAATGTCCGTGACTTCATTCAGAAGAACTATCAGCCCTATGACGGTGACGAGTCCTTCCTGGCTGACCCCACGGAGGCCACCAACAAGCTGTGGGGCGCTCTGCAGAAGCTGCAGAAGGAAGAGCGCGCCAAGGGCGGCGTTCTGGACTGCGAAACCAAGGTGGTCTCCGGCCTGACCGCTTACGGCCCCGGCTATATCGATGAGGACCTGAAGGATCTGGAGCAGATCGTCGGCATCCAGACCGACAAGCCCCTGAAGCGTGCCTTCATGCCCTACGGCGGCATTAAGATGGCCGTTCAGGCTGCCGAGACCTACGGCTATGAGGTGGATCCCGAGCTGAAGAAGATCTTCACCGAGTATATGACCACCCATAACGATGCTGTCTTCTCCGCCTATACTCCGGAGATGCGTCTGGCCCGTAAGACCCACGTGGTCACCGGTCTTCCCGACACCTACGGCCGCGGCCGTATTGTGGGCGACTACCGCCGGATCGCCCTGTACGGCATTGACTATCTGATTAAGGCCAAGGAGCAGGATAAACTGAATTGCGGCTGCGGCAATATGTACGACGAGGTCATCCGTCTTCGCGAGGAGATTGCCGCACAGATCAAGGCTCTGAAGGGCATCAAGGAAATGGCCAAGATCTACGGCTACGACATCTCTCAGCCCGCCAGCAACGCCAAGGAAGCCTGCCAGTGGCTGTACTTCGGCTATCTGGCTGCCGTCAAGACCCAGAACGGCGCTGCTATGTCCGTGGGCCGCATCTCCACCTTCCTGGACATCTACTTCCAGCGTGACCTCCAGAACGGTGTGCTGACCGAGGAGCAGGCTCAGGAGATCATTGACCACATGACCATGAAGTTCCGCATGGTCAAGTTCGCCCGCATCCCCTCCTACAACCAGCTGTTCTCCGGCGACCCCACCTGGGCTACTCTGGAAGTGGCCGGCATCGGTATGGACGGCCGCAGCATGGTCACCAAGACCGACTTCCGTTTCCTCCACACTCTGGAGAACATGGGCCCCTCCCCCGAGCCCAACCTGACCGTTCTCTACTCCTCTCAGTTGAACGACAACTTCAAGCGCTATGCTTCCAAGGTGTCCATCAACACCAGCTCCATCCAATATGAGAACGACGACGTGATGAAGCCTGTCTGGGGCGACGACTACTCCATCTGCTGCTGCGTCTCCGCCACCCAGACCGGCAAGGAGATTCAGTTCTTCGGCGCCCGTGCCAACCTGGGCAAGGCGCTGCTGTACGCCATCAACGGCGGCTTTGACGAGAAGCACCGCATCCAGGTGGGCCCCAAGATGGAGCGCATCACCAGCGAGTATCTGGATTATGACGAGGTCATTCAGAAGTATGATTTCTGGCTGGATTGGCTGGCTGACATCTATGTCAACGTCCTCAACCTGATCCACTATATGCACGACAAGTATTACTACGAGGCAGCGGAGATGGCCCTCATCGACACCGATGTCCGCCGTACCTTCGCCACCGGTATCGCCGGCTTCTCCCATGTGATCGACTCCCTGAGCGCCATCAAGTACGCCAAGGTCAAGGTGCTCCGTGACGAGGACGGTATCTCCACCGGCTTTGAGATCGAGGGCGACTTCCCCAAGTACGGCAATGACGACGATCGTGCCGACAACATCGGCGTGTGGCTCCTGAAGACCTTCCTGGAAAAGATCAAGCGCCGTCACACCTATCGCAACAGCGAGCCCACCACCTCCATCCTGACCATTACCTCCAACGTGGTCTACGGCGAGGCCACCGGCGCCATGCCCAACGGCCGTGAGGCTTATACTCCCTTCTCCCCCGGCGCTTCCCCCTCTTACGGCGCTGAGCAGAACGGTCTGCTGGCCTCTCTGAACTCCGTGGCCAAGATCCCCTATCACTGGTCTCTGGATGGCATCTCCAACACCCAGACCATCAACCCCGATGCTCTGGGCCACGAGCTGGAGGAGCGTAAGACCAACCTGGTCCAGACGCTGGACGGCTACTTCGATCAGGGCGCTCATCACCTGAACGTCAACGTCTTCGGCACCGAGAAGCTGATTGACGCTATGGAGCACCCTGAGAAGGAGGAGTATGCCAACTTCACCATCCGTGTCTCCGGCTATGCCGTCAAGTTTATTGACCTGACCCGGAAGCAGCAGCTGGACGTTATCGCCCGTACCTGCCACAAGTATCTGTAAGCCTTTGCCTCTGTCCTGTATAGAGTGCCGATTGAAAAGCGTTGGACTGCCCAAAGCAGTCCAACGCTTTTATGTTAGCTGCGCTCCTCCAGCGCTTTCACTCTGGCTTTCAGCGTCTGCACCTCATCGATCAAGAGTCCGATCAGCTCGCCGTAGCCGATGCTCAGCATGCCCTCGCTGTCAGCCTGTACCAAGGCGCTGTTTGTCAGGCCGGACTGCTCCAATGCCTCCTGTACCTCTTGCGCCACAAGGCCGATGTGTTCCTTTCCGTCCTCGTCCTCCCGCAGCCGGTAGCTCACCGGGCGGAGCCGGTCAAAGAGGGCCTGGTGCCGGCCGTCCAGTACGGTGATGTCCCGCTTCAATCTGCGGTCAGAGCTGACGGTGATCGTCTTGCTGGCAGTAATCGTTTTACCGAGGATGCTGGTGGCGTAGTCGTTACTTCCAACGGTGCACACATTGCCGCTGGTGAGCCAAAACAGTTTAACCTGACTACCGGAAGCATTTCTCACATAAAAGCCGTAGTTGTTGCCGGCCACGATGCCGGTAGTGGCGTAAACGGCGCTTCCGGCTGAGATGGTGCCCGTATTGGACAGATTGCCGCTCCGCATTTGCAGAGGTGATTGTCAGCATTCTACGGGCCACATTGTTGACGTCACGGATATACACCGAACCGTCATTGGGGATAACCACATTTTGGCCGGCCACCAGACTGCCGGTAGCAGTAACGTGGCCGTTAACTGTGGTGTCATTGTTTAGGGTGATTCCGCCGCCGCCCCGGATGATAGTCCCAATGGCCGTATTATCAGAGCCTAAATTGAAGCGATTATTTGAACTGATCCACATGACCTGTCTGGCTACACTTCCAGTATCACGGATCATGATGTGGCCATCATTTGCCTCGTTTTCCACTATATAGTTTTTTCCTCGGACCGTTCCGGAGCTGTTGACATCGTTCAGCACTGTGACGCTGCCTGAAACGCGGGCATCGCCGGCTGCTGTGAGGAAACCGGCGACATAGGCGGCGCCCCACACCTCCATTTCGCCGTCCACCCTGCAGCTGTCTATTCCGTAATAGCTGCACTTATAGGCATCCGAATGATATTCTACGCCCTCCGTCACCAGACGCAGCCCGGAAGCGGCGTCCAAACCCAGTGTGAAGCTGACCCAGCGGTCGTTCATGTCATCCCGCACGAGTCCGGACAGACATCCGTTTTTAAATTCCAGGGAGCTGCCGTTGTCTGCCTCTGCAAAAAGAGTGCCGCCGATCAGGTTTGCGCCCTGAATGGTACCGGTGGCTGTGATGTCCTGGGCAAAGAGGTCCGTGACGTCAATTCGGTCAGCAGTGACGGAATGTTTGACCAGTGCAGAGCCGTCAATGGCCTTCTGATACTGCTCCTCTGTCAGTTGCTCAGCAGTCAGTCCGCCGCTCTGGGCGTTGATCTCGTAAATCAACCCCTCGGGGCCGATGAGTACCAGCTTGTCCGCCGTCAGCGTTCCCGCCCGGATCACATCGCCCACCACGGTCACACCGGTGAGATATTTGCTGGCATTGATCTCCACGCCGGAGAGGGCGTCCGTCACAATGTCCCCACTGACGGTCAGGCTCTGGGCGTACAGCCTTTTGACTGTCGCCATCTCCGCAGCGTACCGCTCCATGGCGGTGGTGGCAGGGCCCTTATAGCTGCTGCCGCCGCCACCCTCGGCGGCGCCATAGGCGGTCAGGGTGGTTTTGATGCCGCCGTCGTAGCTGTGCTGCACCTCCATGACCGCAAAGGCGTACCGCTCCCCTGTAGAGCCGGTGACAGCGATCACATCTCCCGGGCAGATGTCCACCCCGTCCGGCAGCTGTACCGTCCCCGGCCGGTAGGAGAAGCCCGCCCAGCGCTCCCAAAGACTGTCCAGCAGCGCCTGAGTCATGTAGGGGTTTGAGAAGCTGACATTCGGCTCTACCGTGCCCGCAGTCAGGGTCTGCTGCTCCTCGCCGGGAACCGTGACAGAGACGCCGGTCAGCGTCCAATCCTCATCCCGGCAGGTAAAGCCGCCGCTGTAATAGTCATCGGCAGTCAGCTCACAGTCCGTCGTCTCATATCCGCCCAGCTCCAGCCGGTCTCCCGGTCCAATGAGGGCGTGACAGCCCAGAAGCGCCGCCATATACCCCGCCATCTCCCGGCAGGTCCAGCCCGTCAGGCTGCCCGCTACCGGCACGTCGGTCAGGTGCTCCGTCTCTCCCAGTGTCAGCCCCCGCTGGGCACACAGATCCGTCAGCACCCCCAAGGCCGTGTCCGGGGCAGGCTCTGAAGGGTAGTAGCCCCGCTCCAGTGCCCAGATCATGGCATCCGATGCGGTGATGGAGACGACTCCATCCCCTATCTCCGCTGTTTCGCAGCGGAAGCGGCCTATGTCCTCCCAGCCCTCAGCCCCGTTGGTCTGAAGGGTCAGAAAGGTGTTGACCAAGGTCAGCCCCGTGTCGGTCAGTTTGGCCTTTACCGTCCCCGCCACGGTGCTCCCGGGCAGGGGGCCGTTGGACGCTCCGGAGCAGCCCGCCGTCCAGGTCAGGGAGATCAGCTCTTCCTCCAGTGAACGGCCGCTGGGCAGACAGAGGCGAAGGGCGGTCTTGTATGTTGAATCGTTCATAGTGCTCATCCTCCTTGAGGGCAGTGTAGCCCGTCTCCGGTGATGAGGCTATGCAAATGTCCCATTTTTTAGGGGCTATGACGGCGTTTTATGATTCATTTTCCCTTTTCCGGCACAAATAAAAGGAGCAGACCCGGTAAGAGTCTGCTCCTTGCGAGCGTTCTGTTCTTATTGGTCGTACAGCTTTTCGCTGTAAACCCCCTGCTCGATCAGCTGGCGGAAGGAACGGACCACCAGGTCCTTATCCTCCCGATAGGTGACGCCGAACCACCTGTCCCGGGTCTCCAGCACCTGAACGGTGACCTCTCCCGCCTTGAGCAGCTTGTCAATGACGGTCGGCAGTAAGAACTCATCTTTCAGAGGATCGGTCATACCCTCCAGGAAGCTCTTGAACTCCCGCTCCAGAATGGGGATCATTTTTCTCGTGAGCCCCCACATATTCATGGAGACGTAGCCCTCTCCGTCAATGGGGCACAACCGCTCCTCTTTCAGTACACCGACTCCGCCGGCGGTCTTGACAATGTTCTTTGTCTCCTCCACGGCCACCAGAGCGCCCTTGCCGTCCACCTGGCAGATCCCCCTCGTGACGCCGCCGTTTTCGCTGAGGGTGTTCTTCACCAAAAAACCCGCCATGCAAAAGGCAGTGCTGTCCGGCTCAGTCTCCTCCATCAGGAAGCGGTAGAGCTTGCCAAAGGCCTCCTTGCCATAGTAATCGTCGGCATTGATGACGGCAAACGGCTCTTCGATCAGCGTCCGGCAGGCCAAAACCGCCTGGCCCGTGCCCCAGGGCTTCGTCCTGCCCTCCGGCAGGGCATAGCCCTCAGGCAAATCGGAAAAGTCCTGATAGGCATAGTCCGTCCGGACGCCCCTGGCGGCGCAGACGGCGGCAATACGGTCGCCGATAGCCCTGCGAAAAGCCTTTTCAATATCCCGGCGGATGATAAAGATGACCCGGCTAAAGCCCGCCTCAATGGCATCGTGGATGGAATAGTCCATAATAATCTCGCCATTTGGCCCCACAGGCTCCAGCTGCTTGATGCCGCCGCCAAACCGGGAGCCGAGCCCGGCCGCCATAATGACCAGCGCCGCCCGGCGATTCTCTTCTTTTTGTACACTCATGGGAGGATCCTCCTCGTTTATACCATCATAGAATAGCACAATATCTTGCACTTTACAAGCATTTTTCCGGCTCGGACGACGTCCTCCTGTCTCCCACGGGCGGACAGGGAAATGTGCGCTGCCCCCTTCCCTGCCCTTGTCATGGGGAGAAACTTTTGTTATAATGCATTTAATTATAAGATTCTTTCTGAGGAACGTCGAGATGAAATACGACAAATGGAACATCTGCCCTCTTCGGCAGACCGTTGCCTCTGAGCTGACCGGTCACGGCATCCCTCCGCTGCCGGCGCTGGTGCTCAGCGCAAGGGGCTGCAAGACGCCGGATGCGGCGGCGGCATTTTTACAACATGATACCTCCCTCCTTCACGACCCCTTCCTGCTGCGGGACATGGACAAAGCGGTCCGCCGGGTACGGCAGGCCATTGATGGGGATCAGGTGATCTGCGTCTACGGCGACTACGACGTGGACGGCATCACCTCCACCTGCCTGCTCACCACCTTCCTGGCTGAAGAGGGCGCCCGGGTGCTGCCCTATGTGCCCAACCGGCTGACCGAGGGTTACTCCCTCAATCCCGCCGCCCTGGAGCGGCTGCGGAGTGAGGGTGTGGAGCTGATCATTACAGTGGACTGCGGCATCACTAACGTGGAGGAGACAGCCTGGGCCAGAGATCTGGGCATGGATGTGGTCATCACAGATCACCACGAATGCAAGGAGATCTTGCCGGACGCTGCCGCTGTGGTCAATCCCCACCGGCCGGACTGTGACTATCCCTTTGATATGCTGGCCGGCGTGGGCGTGGCTCTCAAGCTTGCCCTGGCCCTGACGCCGCCTGAGCGGCGGCAGCAGACGCTCTCATCCTATTGCGATCTGGCCGCCATCGGCACCGTGGCCGACGTGATGGAGCTGCAGGGAGAAAACCGGGCCATTGTCTCTCTTGGGTTAGAGCGGCTGAACACCCACTGCCGGCCCGGTCTGGAGGCCCTCATCCGGGAAGCTGGGCAGGCCAACAAGCCCCTCACTGCCGGAAGCATCAGCTTCTCTCTGGCGCCCCGCATCAATGCCGCCGGGCGGATGGGCTGCCCGGAGATGGCAGTGCGTCTGCTTTTGACGGCAGACGAGTTGAAGGCTGCCGTCTACGCAAGGCAGCTTTGCGCCCTCAACCGGGACCGGCAGGCAGTGGAGCTCTCCATCTTCGAGACCTGTCAGAACTACCTGATCCGAAACCCTCAGGCCGCCCAGGGCGCCATTGTGCTTGCCGGCACCGATTGGCATCAGGGCGTGGTGGGCATTGTGGCCTCAAGGCTTGCAGAACGGTATCAGGTGCCAGCCTTTATGATCTGTCTGGAGGACGGCTGCGGCAAAGGCTCCTGCCGGTCCTGGGGGCAGTTCAATCTGTTCCACGCATTGGAGCAGTGCTCTGATTTATTGGAGAGCTTCGGCGGCCACGATTTGGCGGCGGGCTTTACCATTCGGGAGGAGCAGATCCCTGCCTTCCGTACCCGGATGAGCCAGCTGGCCACCCAGTGGCGTGGAGTGCATCCGGCGGACTCCGCCCTGACGGTGGATGTTCTTTTGCCGGACACCAGCCTGATCACCGAGGACAATGTGGCCTCTCTCTCCATTTTAGAGCCCCACGGAACAGGAAATCCCAGCCCGGTCTTCGCTCTGGAGTCGGTGACGGTGGCAGGCTTTTCCCGGGTGGGGGGCGGCCGCCACACCCGGATGCTGCTGCGCAAGGGCAGCGTCAGCTTTGACGGCATCTTCTTCTCCACCACCCCGGAGGATGCCCAGCTCTCTCTGGGCTGTCAGCTGGATATTGCCTTCTCCCTGCAGATCAATGAGTTTCGGGGCAGCCGCACCGTCCAGCTCCAGATGGTGGACTGCAAGCCCAGCCACTCCATTGCCGTGCTGAATCAACAGCTTTACCGGCGCTATCGCTCCGGCTCTCCCCTCAGCCGGCTGGAGCTGGATCAGCTCATCCCGGAGCGGCGGGACTTTGTGGCCGTCTGGCGGTATCTCACCAGCATTGCCACCGACGGCCTTCTGCAGGACTCCCCCATCCGTCTGACCCAAAAGATCGCCCGATCCAGCGGCGGCCGCGAGGATCTGGGCCGGACCATGGTCTGTCTGGAGGTCTTTCGGGAGCGGGGCCTCATTGAGTTCCGGGGCAGTCCCGAATCTCTTTCTATTACCATCCACAAAACGGATCACAAGGTCGATCTGGAGGCCTCGGAGATCCTGATTCGCCTGCGCCGTCAGAAGACGGATAAGAGCGGAGGTTGACCTTATGGACCCTATTCTGGAAATGTATCAGGCACTGGAAGAAAAGGTGCTGGCCTATAACCCCAATCTGGACCGGCAGCGCCTGCAAAGGGCCTTTCAATATGCCGACAGCCATCACTCCAAGCAGCTGCGGAGAGACGGCACCCCCTATATCACCCATCCTCTGGCAGTGGCCGACATTCTGGCCGACCTGAAAATGGACACCGACTCGCTCATTGCCGCCCTGCTCCACGACTGCATTGAGGACACAGACGCCACCTATGAGGAGCTGGCTGTCCGCTTCGGCCCCGCCGTTGCCGATCTGGTGGAGGGCGTTACCAAGCTGACAAGAGTGCAGTATGTCTCTATGGAAGACAAGCAGATGGAGAATCTGCGCAAGATGCTCATGGCCATGAGCAAGGACATCCGTGTGGTGGTGGTGAAACTCTGCGACCGGCTGCACAATATGAGAACCATGCAGTACCAGTCTCCCAAAAAGCAGCGGGAGAAGAGTTTGGAGACCATGGAGATCTATGCCCCCATTGCTCACCGCCTCGGTATGCAGCGCATCAAGTGGGAGCTGGAGGATTTGTCCCTGAAATATCTTGACCCGGTGGGCTACAAGGAGATCGAGGATGAGCTGGCCTCCCTCACCTCCCACCAGCAGGAATTCCTCCTGAAGATCCAGACCAAGATCCAGGACCGTCTGGCAGAGGAAGGGGTCAAGTGCACCGTCTACTCCCGAATCAAGTCCATCTACTCCGTCTACCGGAAGATCTACACCAAGCAGAAGACCATGTCTGAGATCTTTGATCTCTATGCGCTCCGGGTCATTGTAGACACAGTGGCAGACTGCTACAAGGTGTTGGGCTATATCCACAACATGTTCAATCTGGTCCCCGACCGGTTCAAAGACTATATCTCCACGCCAAAGCCCAATATGTACCAATCCCTCCACACCACTGTCATCGGCCGCCAGGGCATCCCCTTTGAGGTGCAGATCCGCACCTGGGAGATGCATGAGACTGCCGAATACGGCATCGCCGCCCACTGGAAGTACAAGCAGCAGCCCGGCGAGCGCCAGCAGCTGGGGGACGAGGAATCCTACGAGTGGGTCCGCCGCCTGCTGGAGAGTCAGGAGAGCTCGGACGCGGAGGAGTTCGTCAAGAGCCTGAAGGTGGACCTGTTTGCAGACGAGGTATTCGTCTTTACCCCCCAGGGCGACGTGGTCAGCCTGCCCGCCGGCTCCACTCCCATTGACTTTGCCTATGCTATCCACTCCGCCGTGGGCAACCGGATGGTGGGTGCCAAGGTAAACGGCCGCATTGTCACTCTGGACTCCCAGCTTCATAACGGCGATATTGTGGAGATCATGACCTCCAAGAGCGCCCGTGGCCCCAGCCGTGACTGGATGAAGATCTGCAAGAGCAACGAGGCCCGGAACAAGATCCGCCAGTGGTTTAAGCGGGAGCGCCGGGACGAGAACATTGCCAACGGCCGGGCCGCCTTCGAATCCGAGCTGAAGCGGGCAGGCTACTCCATCGCCGACCTGACTCAGGAGGACGTGCTCCCCCGCATTCTGAAAAAGTCCCGCTACGGCAGTCTGGACGACCTGTACGCCGCCATCGGCTACGGCGGTATTACCTGCGCCAAGGCAGTCACCCGGGTCCGTGACGAGCTGATCCGCATCGGCCGGGAGGAGCGGGACCGGCTGGCAGCCCTTCAGCAGCAGGAGGAGGGGGACGTGCATGTCCTCCGCATGTCCGGCAAGAGCGACCTGGTCCCTCTTTCCCAGAAGAAGGTCACCTACTCCAAAAACGGCATCATTGTGGAGGGACTGGACAACTGCATGGTCAAGTTTGCCAAGTGCTGCACCCCCGTCCCCGGCGACCCGATCATTGGCTTTGTCACCCGGGGCTACGGCGTCTCCGTCCACCGGCAGGATTGCCCCAACGCCAGCCCCGAGCGGCGCCTTGCAAGCGAGCAGGGACGCTGGCTCTCCGTTGAGTGGGGTCAAAGCGAGCAGGAGGGCTATCAGACCAGCCTGAGCATTTCCGCCAAGGATCGTCAGAATCTCTTTCTGGATGTGGCGGCTGCCCTCTCTGCCGCCAAGGTACGGGTGGACTCTCTCGTCGCCAAGGGTACGCCTGACGGCTATGCACTGATCACCGCTCTGGTCATGGTGAAGAACGTTGATGAGCTGCACGAGGTCATGCGCAAGCTCCACAATATCTCCGGCGTCATCGACGTCAAGCGGACAGGGAACTGAGAGGTCATTTCTATGAGAGCAGTTGTCACAAGAGTTACCTCCGCCTCTGTCACCATTGACGGCAGGGTGAACGGCAAAATCGGTCCCGGCTTTCTCGTCTTGCTCGGTGTCGGTCCCGAGGATACGGAGCAGGCCGCCCTCCGCCTGGCAGATAAGATCTGCGGATGTCGGGTCTTTGAGGACGAGAACGGCAAAATGAACCGGAATCTGGCCTCCGTGGGCGGGTCACTGTTGGTGGTGAGCCAGTTCACCCTCTATGCGGATCTGAAATCCCGCCGCCCCGGCTTCTCCCACGCCGCAAAGCCGGACGTGGCCATTCCCCTGTACGAGCGGTTCATGCAGGCCTGCCGGGAGCTGGGCTTTTCCGTAGAGCACGGCGAGTTTGGGGCAGATATGAAGGTGGAATCCGTCAATGACGGTCCGGTTACGCTGGTGTTTGATACGGAGCATGTGTGATGATTCGACTCAGAATCATCCAAAATGCCTGACAGCCACCGCAGGGCGCACAGTCTGCGCCTATGAAAATTCCGATCACAGAAAAAGTCCTGCAGGCAGATCGCTTGCAGGACTTTTGGTTTCAGGGAGATACTCTCTTTATTCCTTCTCGAACTGATAGTCGTTGCCGGGCAGGATGGCGTTGAGGATAATGCCGGCCAGAGAGGCAATAGCCAGGCCGGACAGGGTGATGGCAGTGCCGAAGACGGTGAAGGTGATGCCGCCGGTGGCGTTGAAGCCCAGCGCGCAGACCAGAATGACTGCGGCGATAATCAGGTTGCGGCTCTTGGTCAGGTCCACCTGATGCTCCACCACGTTGCGGACACCGATGGCAGAGATCATACCGTAGAGGATGAGGGAGACGCCGCCGATGATGGCAGTGGGAATGGAACGAATGACAGCGGAGACCACCGGGAAGAAGGACAGCACCACGGCTACGCAGGCGGCAATGCGGACTACAACCGGGTCATAGACTTTACTCAGCACCAGAACGCCGGTATTCTCGCCGTAAGTGGTGTTGGCAGGGCCGCCGAAGAAGGAGGCCAGCATGGTGGCAAGGCCGTCGCCCAGCAGGGTGCGGTGCAGGCCGGGGTCCTTGATGTAGTTCTTGTCCACAGTGGCGCCGATGGCAGAGATGTCGCCAATGTGCTCCATAATGGTGGCCAGAGCGATGGGGGCGATGGTCAGGATGTCGCTGACATCAAACTTTGCAAGTCCGTATTCAGGTACAGGCAGTCCGATGATGCCGCCGATAAAGCCATTGGCGAGCGTCTCTTTTACGAGGGTAAAGTCCACGTTGCCGGTGACCAGGGCGACCACATAGGCCACAAGAATGCCCATCATAATGGGGATGATCTTAATCATACCCTTGCCCCAGATGTTACAGACAATGACCACCAGCAGAGCCACCAGAGCGATGGGCCAGTTAGTGGCGCAGTTGGTAATGGCGCTGGGGGCCAGAATCAGGCCGATGGCAATGATGATAGGGCCGGTGACAACAGGCGGGAAGAAGCGCATGACCTTATTAACGCCCACGACCTTGATCAGCAGGGCGATCAGCAGGTACAGCGCACCGGCCACGACCACGCCGCCGCAGGCATAGGGCAGCATCTGGATGTTGGACTGGCCGTCACTCAGGGGCGCCACAGCGGCATAGCCGCCCAGGAAAGCGAAGGAGGAACCAAGGAACGCAGGGACCTTACCCTTCGTCAGGAAGTGGAACAGCAGGGTGCCGAGACCGGCCCACAGCAACGTGGTGGAGACGCTCAGACCGGTCAGCAGGGGGACCAGTACGGTAGCGCCGAACATGGCAAAGGTATGCTGCAATCCCAGCAGAAACATCTTGCCATAGCCCAGCTCCTTGGCGTTATAAATAGCGCTGTTGTTTTCGCTCATGTAATGACCTTCCTCTCTTATTCGATTGTGTGATACGTATCGAAACTACCTCAGTAATTTCCAGAGATAAGTTTATCGAAAAGAGGCGGATTGTCAATAGAAAACGTCGTAATTTTAACAATTTTGGCGTTTTGTCGGAAATCTGTGCCGGATTTTTCCTTTTTTCAACAAATCCGCAAGAGCCTATTCAATGGTCTCCATCCAGCGGCGGCTGCGGAACATGAATACTGTAATGATATAACGGACCAACTCCTCCTGAGAGAGGATAAAGTAGACCCAGACGATGTTCAGCTTGAAGACAAAGGTGGTGAGAAAGCCCAGGGGTACGCCCACCAGCCAGGTGCCGACGGTGTCAATGATCATAATGTACTTGGTCTTACCCCCGCTGCGGATAATGCCGCCGCCCAGCACCATGTTCTGTACCTTGACGGGAGCGAGAACGGCCAGGGCGATCAGCAGCCAGCGGGCGATCTCCTTTACCTCCGGCTCCACGTTGTAGATATTTGCATAAGGCCAGCTGAGGACGGCCAGCAAAGCCGAGAGGGCAAGCGATCCCACAAGTCCGTAGAGCATGAGCTGTTTGGACTCCTGATAGGCAGCCTCATACTCCCGCTCTCCCAGCCGCTTGCCGACGAGGATCCCGGCGGCTTGGGAAATGCCGCTGAGGGCGCCGAAGAGCAGCCCCTGCACCGGACCGGTGAGGGCCATGGCCGCCAGGGGCCAGGTGCCCAGATGACCGTAGAGATAGGTATTGACGTTCTGCCCCAAGCTCCAGAGAAACTCGTTAATGAGAATGGGCATCAGCATTGCCACATACTGGAGATAGCCTGCCTTGCCCAAATTAAGATCAAATCGGAAGGTCTTCCCTATCCGGCGGTTAGCCATGCGGAAGAACAGCAGTATGAGCAGCAGATTGAGCACCTGAGAGGTCAGGCTGGCAATGGCGGCACCGGTGACGCCCATTTGAGGAAAGCCCAGCTTGCCGAAAATGAGCAGGTAGTTCAGGGCGGTATTGACCAGAGCCGATGCCAGACTGGCATACAGCGGATAGATGGACATGTCCATGCAGCGGATCATCACCGCCAGAACGGTGGAAACACCCATGGGAATATAGGTCCAGGCAATGATGCCGATATAGCCCGTTCCAATGTCAATAATGGCGGCGTCTTCGGTATAGATGCCCACCACCTGCCGGGCCAGGATCAGGCAGACCGCCATAAAGAGTGTAGCCAGCGCACCGGCTCCTACCAGTCCTACGGAAAGGCTTCTGTCCCCCGCTTTGTAATCCTTTTGCCCCATATACTGGGAGACCATAATGCCCGCAATGGCGGCCAGCGCGCCGATCATGGTGATGTAAATAAAGGCGGGCCTGCTGGCTACCTCAATGGCGGCCACGCCGTCGCTGCCCAGTTGTCCCACCATGATCTGGTCGATCATGGAGAAGGAGGACTGGAGCATGGCCTGCAATGCCACCGGCAGGGCAATGCGGAGAACGGATCTCAGAAATGTGTCTTTCTTCATAATGAATCCCTCACTTTGCAACAATTATATGCTACAAAGTGAGGGATTACAAGAGGTTATGCGTGTAACCCGTCCCAAAATCACACTGTCTTTTTTGTGTATTTTGCTGTACTTTCTCTGGGGACAAGAGTCACCGGGAGACATCGGTCCGCCTGATACGCCGGGTCTGTCTTCATGGCGCGGAGCATCTCCAGCGTTGTACGGGCACGAAGGCTGTTGTTCTGACGGACACTGGTGAGACTGGGAAAAATTTGCCCGCAGATGGGGCTGTCGTCAAAGCCTGCTACGGAGATCTCCTCCGGCACACTTACGCCATTTCGCAGTAAAAACTGCATCACATCCACAGCGTAGACATCAGAGACGGCAAAGATGGCGGAAAACTGCCGCAGTTCCTCCAGGTGCTCACGGTAGAAGGCATGGCGTGCCTGTGTTTGCATGGGGATCTGCCACAGAGGAACCTCCTCTCCAAACCCGGCGCAGAAGCCTTTGTATCGGGCCAAATCCATGCAGATCTTGTTATCCGCAAGGCAGAGGACATTTTGATGGCCCAGTTGGCGAAAATGCTCCCCTACCTGACGGCCGCCGTCATAGTCGTCAATGGTCAGATTGCAGATGCGGCCTCTGTTTTCAAAAAAGCCGTCATAAACCACAAAAGGGATGCGGATCTGATTGCGCAGCCGTTGGTATTCATCCTCGCAGAAGCCAATAATGACCATGCCGTCCAGATTCCACATGGAGGCAAAACGGACGATTTCCTTAATGTGATCGGTCAGCTTGACCATCATAAACAGGCCGGCCCTTTCGATCTCGTTGGCCAGATCGTTGAGCACAGAGGCCACAAATGGGTCTTCCAGCACACGGCCTTCGTACTTCTCGTGGTTGTTCAGCATGACGCCGATGATGCGGGAGTCATTCTGGGCCAGCAGGGTCGCCGCCATATTGGGAATATACTGCCGCTCCTCCAGCTTGCGCTGTACCATCTCCACAGTGCGGTCGGAGATCTTCTTGGTTTTCCCGTGGATCACGTTAGAGACGGTGGCAGTGCTGAGTCCCAGCTCGTCCGCAATATCCGCAATGCGTACTTTATTATCCTTCATGACGCTCTCCTGATTGGAAGAAAATGCTGTGCAGACAAGCGCCTGCACAGCATTTTGATTGACGATCTGCAAAAGGGAACTTAGTCCTTATCGGCCTTAAGGTTCCAAATGTCCGCGTTGTACTGCTCGATGGTACGGTCAGAGGAGAAGAAACCGGCCTTGGCGATGTTGACCAGTGCCTTCTTGGCCCACTTCTTCTCGTCCTGTGCGTCGGCCAGGGCCTGAGCCTTGGTCTTGCAGTAGTCGGCAAAGTCGGGGAAGGTCATGAACCAGTCCTTACCTCTCAGCTCGTGGAACAGCCGCTCCAGATTCTCGCTAATGCCCACGCTGCGCATCTGGTCGCCCACCAGGAAGTCCACGCTCTCTCTCAGACGGTAGTCGCCCTGATAGTAGTCCCAAGCCACATAGTCGGCCTTCTCATAGTGCGCGATGACCTCATCGGAGGACAGGCCGAAGGTGTAGATGTTGTCCTCGCCCACCAGCTCGGCGATTTCCACATTGGCGCCGTCCAGGGTGCCGATGGTAACTGCGCCGTTGAGCATGAACTTCATGTTGCCAGTGCCGCTGGCTTCCTTGGAGGCCAGGGAGATCTGCTCGGAGATGTCGCAGGCGGGGATCAGCTTCTCGGCGGCGGTCACGTTGTAGTTCTCAATCATGACGACCTTCAGATAGGGGCTGGCCTCGGGATCATTCGCAACGATCTCGGACAGGGAGATGATAGCGTGAATGATGTCCTTGGCGATGGTGTAGGCAGGAGCTGCCTTGGCGCCGAAGATGACGGTGACGGGACGGGCGGGCTTGTGGCCGGCCTTGATGTCCAGATAGGTGCGGATGGCCCACAGCAGATTCAGCTGCTGACGCTTGTACTCGTGGAGACGCTTGGACTGGACGTCAAAGACGGAGTCGGGATCGACAATTGCGCCCTGATGGTCCTTGATCCATGCGGCAAAGCGCTCCTTGTTGGCACGCTTGATGGCCACCAGCTGAGCCAGGAACTCCTCGTCATCAGCATACTTCAGCAGCTTCTCCAGCTTGCCGGCGTCGTGCTTCCATGCCTTGCCGATCTTCTTGGTGATGAGATCGGTCAGCTCGGGGTTGCACTCCTGGAGCCAGCGGCGGAAGGTAATGCCGTTGGTCTTGTTGTTGAACTTCTCGGGATAGATCTTGTAGAAGGGAGCCAGCTCGGAGTTCTTCAGGATCTCGGTATGCAGAGCGGCAACGCCGTTGGTGGAGTGGCTGAAGTGGATGTCGATATTGGCCATATGGATGTTCTGATGCGCATCAATGATCTGAACGAAGGGATCGTCATACTTCTTGCGGATGATGGCGTCCAGGCGCTCAATGATGGGAATCAGCTGAGGCACAGCCTTCTCCAGATAGTGGCGGGGCCAGGTCTCCAGAGCCTCGGCCAGGATGGTGTGGTTGGTATAGCCGCAGACGTCGGTGACGATCTGAACGGCCTCAGCCTCCTTGATGCCCCGCTCGCCCAGCAGGCGGATCAGCTCGGGAATCACCATGGTGGGATGGGTATCGTTGATCTGGATGGCGGCATAGTCAGCCAGGTCATGCAGGTTGCTGCCCTTTGCCACGGCCTCGTCCAGCACCAGCTGAGCGGCGTTGGAGACCATGAAGTATTCCTGATAGACACGGAGGATTCTGCCGGCCTCGTCACTGTCATCGGGGTACAGGAACAGGGTCAGGTTCTTCTCAATCTGGGACTTGTCGAAGTTAATGCTGTCCTTGATGACACGCTCGTCCACGCTGTCCACATCGAACAGGCGGAGACGGCCGCCCTTGGTCTCATAGCCGGTAACAGCGATCTCATACATCGTGGAGGTGACGTCATAGTCGCCAAACTGCACCTTATACTGAGTGTCAGTGCGCTTCAGCCAGCTCTCTCTGCCCCAGGTCAGCCAGCGGTCGGGGGACTCATACTGCTTGCGGCCCGTAAAGGACTGCTTGAACAGGCCGCAGTGGTAAGCCAGACCCACGCCGTCAGCGGGGAGCCCCAGCGTTGCGCAGCTGTCCAGGAAGCAGGCTGCCAGACGGCCCAGACCGCCGTTACCCAGAGAAGGCTCATACTCGAACTCCTCCAGCTCGGTGATGTTCTTGCCGGCAGCCTCCAGCTCCTTCTTGACCTTCTCATACAGGCCCAGATTGAGCAGGTTGTTGCTCAGCAGCTTGCCGATCAGGAACTCGGCAGAGATGTAGTACAGCTTTTTCTTGCCCTCGTTGTAGCCCTTCTTCTTGGCTGCATCCTGGACAAGCTGGAGAACTGCGTTGAACAGTTCCAGATTGCTGCACTGATCCAGTGCCTTTCCGGTGTACTTCGCAAGTGACTTGGACATAATGATTTTCCTCCTTAGGCTTTTCATTTTTTGTCGAATCTATTATAATTGTACTGGCCACTCAATTTCTTGCTATTATACGGCAGAAAATAACACGATCCTAGCACAGTAGTAATATGATAGCAGTTTTTTGACGCTTTCGCAAGGGGAAAGGGTGATTTTGATGCAGCTGGAAGAATATATGCAATATCGGGAGACTACACCGCACACGCAGCCGGGTTTCCCCTACAATACCTACCTCTGCACCATCCCGCTGGACTTCCAGCATGTGGGCCTGCACTGGCATGACCAGATGGAGCTGGTCTACATCAAAAAGGGGCAGGGCACCGTGACGGTGAATCTCATCCCCTATCCCGTCTCTGCCGGGTACATTGTACCCATTTTGCCGGGAGAATTACACTCCATCGACGGGGATCCGTCCGGGCCTATGGAATATGAGAACATTATCTTCTCTCTGACGCTCCTCGACACACCGGACGAGAACGAGTGGTGTCACACCCACATCATCGAGGCGCTGCGCCGGGGAACGCTGACCTTTCCGAGGCCTATCTGCCCGGGGACCGTTTTTCACGCCTCCGTCTCCGGCGCACTGGATACGGCGGACGCCGCCTGTGAAAAGATGGAGAGCGGATACTCCCTCATTGTCAAAAGCCAGCTGTTTCTGATGCTCCACGCCCTCTTTGCCTTCCGGGAGGAGGCCGTGCCCTCGAAACACTCTCGCCACGCCAAAGTGCTCAAGCCGGTGTTCACCTGGGTCAAGGCCCATTTTCAGGACAGCATCTCCGTGGCGGAGGCGGCCAAAATCACCGGGTACAGTCCCGCACACTTCATGCGCATCTTCCGGCAGGAGACCGGCCAGACCTTTCTCCAGTTTTTGAACGACTATCGTCTGTCTGCCGCCGGCTATTACCTGAAGGAGACGGACGAACCGGTGGGCAAGATCGCCTCAGAGTGCGGATTTGACAATTTTTCCTACTTCATCCGTTCCTTTCGGCGAAAATACGGGGTCTCTCCCCGGCAGTATCGGGCCGGTCTCAGATCGGACTGATACGAACGAGTTTCGCCAGTGCCTCCCTCTCTGAGGGAGGTGTCACCGAAGGTGACGGAGGGAGTCCGTATTCTCTGGCTGAGTTATCTGGATAACCACGTTATCTAATTATAATCTTTGATTTTAATTGGATAAGCATCGCCTCAATAGGCGCTGCCCGTTTTGCGTCGACTGGCGCAAAATACGTCCGCTGTGCATCAGTTCGGCTTGCAACATCAAGCTTTGCATAAGTTCGGCTAAACGAAATCAAAGATTTCGAGCCTCACTTAAGATTTTGAGTCTCACTTACCATACAATATCTAACGGGCTTTGCCCTATAAAAAGCTTTTAAAGCTTTTTACCAGATATTCGTATGAGGCAGAAATTCCATGGAACTATGTCATTTTATTGCCCCATGGTAACATTATATGATCCATGGCTACAAAAGTCAACCTATCTGTCCAAAAGCAGAGCCGATAGGTTGACGTTCGCTGCGCAAAATCGTCCCGCCGCTCAAAAGAGCGGCGGGACGTCCGTCTGGCTATGTGGTCAGACTTCTTTTTTCTTTCTGCGCTTGGCAATGACCAGTACAGCCAGTCCTGTCAGGGCCAGAGCGCCGATGCCGAAGGCGGGCAGGGCTGCAGGTGTCTCCGCTGCCGTGGGGACGACGCCCTCACGGGTGTTGGTAAAGTCCACCCTGCGGTCGCCGTCCATGCTGCCCTGTACATCCGGCGCCTGGGCGGCGTTTGCTACCTCCGCGCCCTCCGCGTCTGTAACAGAGACAGATACCTCATAGTCCTCCGGGGCGGCCTCGGTGATCGCATAATCCACGCCGCCGGGGATGATAAGGGTAAATTCCTCACTATGGCTGAGGGTAAAGGTATAGGTGCCCTCCCCTGTGGGAGTCCAGTTGACGCCCTCGGGGGCTTCGATCTGCCCGGTATAGGCCTCGCCGTTCCGGGTCAGGGCCAGTGTGAAGGGGAACCGGGCAGTCACATCACCCATGTTGCCCGCCACCGTCTTGGAAACGGTCAGGCTGCACAGCCGGGCGTTGGTAAACCGGGCCTGCTCGCCGGAGGTGAACTGGGTCGTTACCGTCATGGTGCCGGCGCCGTTGTCCGTTACCTTGACCCGTACCTCCTCTTCGTGGGTGTCGTAGATGATGTCCTCATCCTCCCCCTCCAGCTCGGAGATGTAGAAGATAAAGGTCTTGCCATCGTCTTCCTGGGTAAAGTCCCGGGTGGAGAAGGTGACCGTGCCGTCCGGCTCTGCCCAGGCCGTCTCCAGCACCCGCCGCTCGGCATCCAGCAGCTGGAAGCGGAACTGCCCGGACCGGAGGGTGCCGCCCAGCAGGGTCTTGTGGGCCCCAAGGGTCACGCTGCCGGTGGTAAAGTAGGTGTTCTCAAAGGAGGCGATATGGCTTCCCCTGCCTGCGTTGATCTGGCCGGAGGTGTTGCTGGAGTCGGTGATCTCATAGCCCTCCAGGTCCTGCTCCGTCACCTCGTACAGACAGCCGTGGGGCAGGTCCAGGATGGTGAAGCTCTCCTCTGCCTTGATCTGCACGGTGCCGCCGTTGGCGACGGTGGTCACGGTACCGTCGGACTTTTCCACCTTGTAGGTGTCCGGCAGGTCATTGCCGGAGGCGTCCTTCAGACTGACCGCAAAGGTGAAGTCGTGGGCAAGCGCCGCCTGGGTGCCGTTCTTTACCGTCTTGGTCACGGTCAGCGATCCGGTCTTGACCCGGTTGGTAAACAGCGCCCCGTCCTCATCGTAGACCACGTTGGTGCCCAGGGAGCCGTCACCGTTGTCGAAGACGATGATGTGTACCTCTTCCACATGGGTGTCATAGCTGATCTCGCTGGCGGAGCCTGCCTGCTCACGGATGTAGTAGACATACTCACCGGGCTCGGTAAACTTGATGGTGTTGAAAGCGACGGGCGCTGTGCCGTACCAGGGGTTGGAGACGACATTGCCGTCTTCATCCGTCATCTCCGTGATGGTATCCACCGGTCCGTTGGCGGTCACTTCCGCCTGAGTTGCATGGGAGCCGTCGGTCACCACTGCGTAGTAGCCGTAGTCTCTGGTCACGCTGCCGTCCGTGTGGAACAGGAAGGTGACCGTATCATCGGGGATCTCCAGTTCCACTGTGTTCTTTCCGCCGGTCAGCCTGGTGACCGCTCCGCCGCCGGTGCCTCCGCTGTAAGTGCCCCGATAGATCTCCAGATAGTCATAGCCGCTCTCCGTGTAATAGGTCACGGTAACATGCAGACTATTTACGCCGTCCAGCGTCACGGTCTGACGGTCATTCATGTTATTGGTATAATTACCGTGAGAGATCCCGTCATCGTCCAGATTGGGCGTGTGGGCGTATTTGACCTCATCGCTCGTGTCAAAGATATCTGCCAGTTCGAAGGTAAACTGACCGGAGGTAACTGAGCCGCCCACCAGCCGCTTATGGGCTGTCAGAGAGGCATAGCCCTCGGCGTAGTAGGTGTTGGTCACCGTGGCGCTGGAAGTGCTGCTGGCCCAAATGGTGCCGGCGGTGTTCTGACTGCCGGACTGGGTCCAGCCGTCAGGCAGGTTGACCTCCGTCACCTCGTACCGGGTGCCGGCAGGCAGGTTGGGAATGACAATCGTCTCCCCCATCTTACATCTCACGGTGATCTCACCGTCGGTCTGGGTCTCGGTGGGGGCATTTTCGAACCACCGGGCGTAGAGGGTGACAATCTCATCCTGACCGGACATGTAGCTGAAAGAGGCGCCCTCGCCGTAGTTGGTGCCGGAGCCATCCGCTGCCGTGTTCCAGCCCAGGAAGATGGCATTGGCTTTGACGAACTTGTTGTAGGGCAGGACTGCGCTGACGCCGCTGATCATGCTCAGAGAGGCCAGTTCGCCGCTGTCGGCTCCGTTGCCGTCAAATTCCAGGGTGTAGCGGCAGCGGTCGTAATAGTACTCCACTGTGGTGCTGCCGTCCTCCAGAACGGTGACGGTCCGAGGTTCGGGAGAGACAAAGCCGGGATAGCTCTTGACAGCGGGGGTCTGCTGGCTGTCAATGGCCGCCCTAAGGGTCTGGCTGTCTGCCACATAGTAGCCGCCCAGGTTCGTGTTCTGCTGGTAGTGGATCACCTGATAGTTGGCTCTGGTAGCGCTGTCCACCCACTGGGCATAGACCGAGAGCGTTGAGCCGAACTCAATGCGGTCTGCAATGGATTCCAGACCGGTCACCTCCACGCCGGAGCCGTCCGGCTCGGTGTTCCAGCCTATAAAGTCGAAGCCGTAGCGGGCAGTACTGCTCTCGTCCGGAATGGTGATGGACTCGGTGTCCTCCTTCACGCCCACAGGAGCGGCAGTGGTGTAGCCGCCGTTTGCGTCAAAGCGGACGATACAGACATTGTTGGCATCCATCCAGACCCAGGTGCCCGCATCGGAAGAGGTATATTCCGCCGCCAGATCCTCCGCCGTCTTGGCGGAGTCCGGGTTGTCCTCCAGCATCCAAAATTCGGTGGGCGGGGTGGGAAGCATGGAACCGCTGCCAAAGGAGAAGCCCGGGCCGAGGGTGATCGCGGCAAGGCTGGTACAGTCTGTAAACACATCAGATCCTCCGCCGTTGTGCGTCGTCCAGCTGCTCAGATCCAGACGGCGCAGACCGGTACAGCCCCAGAAGATCCAGTTCAAATCGGGAGACGTTGTTCCCATTCCGATCCACGTGCTCAAGTCCAGTGCTTTCAGGCCGTAGCAGTTTTGGAACATGGCCCACATGTTTGTGACCTTGCTCACATCCCAGCCGCTGAGGTTGAGGGAGGTCAGGCCGCTGCTGCGCCGGAACATCTGGCCCATGCCCTGTACATTGTGGGTATCAAAGTGGCTCAGGTCCAGCGCGGTCAGGCTGGTCAGGTCACGGAACATGGACCACATGGAGGTGGCGCTGGAGGTGTCGAAATTGCTGACGTCCAGTGCAGTCAGGCTGGCGCAGCCGGCAAACATGCCGTCCATGTTGGTAGCGCTTCCGGTGTCCATCGTGCTGACGTTGATGGAAGTCAGACCCCTGCAGAAGCCGAAGATGTAGCTAAAGTTGGTGACGTTGCCGGTATCAAGACCGGTCATGTCCAGCGTGGTCAGCTTATCGCAGTAGTAGAACATGTCACTCATATTGGTGACCTGGCTGGTATCAAGGCCGGAGAGGTCGACCTCGGTCAGGCTCGTTTGGCCGATAGAGTATCCTGCCTGCTCGCTGTAGGTGCTGCCCATACCGAACATATAGTACGCACTGCCGATCAGCTTACAGGTCCTCTTGACGGTGACTTTGGTGATGTCTTTCCGGAAGGAATACCAGGGCCACTGGCTGGAATTGTACTCCGACACGCCCTCAAATGTACCCTCTTGCAGTCCCTCCTTCGGCTCAATGACCAGTTCGCCGTCAGAGTAGAAGGTCCACTGAACGGTGCTGCTCAGATCGCCGGACCGGACCGCCGTTCTCTCATCTCCCGCGGGGGTGGGGTTGGAGCGGGCCGGGGTGGGATTGGAAGCGCCCTCCCGTCCCCGGACATACCAGGAATAGCCCTCGCCGTCGGGAAGCGGCACGCCGTTTTCGTTGCTGAAGCGGACCTTGAACTCAAATTCCGTGTCCTGATTCGCCTCGGTGACACCCACGCCCTGCTTTGTGATCTCCAATGTGCCGGGGCGGGTGGTGTTGATAAAGTTCACGCCGTCGGAATCATAGGTCACCTGAGCGGTGAGCTGGCCGTCCTCGTCCATGGTGACGCTCACACGGACGGTCTCCGTATGGGTGTCGTACTCAATCGAGCTGCTGCCGTTTTGTACCTCACGAACGGTGTAGACGTGCTCGCCGGCAGTCCGGTATTCCAGATCCGCAAAGCGGACAAAGCCGCCGGCAAGGTTGCTCACGGTCTGAAGGACCTCCGTCCCTTCCAGAAGCTGGAACCGGAAGGCGCCCTCCCCTGCCGCTCTGCCGTCCAGGGTCTTGGTGCCCACGATGGTAGCTGTGGCAATCTCCGGCTGGAACTTGTTCACAAATTCCGCCTCAGCGGTGACGGTGGGCTGGATGGTTCCGGAGGCGTTGCGCTGCTCCAGGAGCTTCCAGCCGCCGGGGGTCTCCTCCCAAATTTGGTAGGCAGTGCCGGCAGGCAGGTCCTTCAGGGTGATCTTCTCCCCGGCCTTGAGGGTGAAGTCAAAGGTGCCGCCGCTGACCGGGGAGCTGTGGGGATAGCGGAGGAAGACTGCCGTCAGAATCAGCTTTTCCCCGGCATTTCCTGCGGTGAAGGCATCCTTGTCCTCATAGGTTACGGTATTGCTGTCGTCCACGCTCCAGCCCACAAAGTAGTGGTCATAGCGGTAGAAGCCGTTTTCCGGGAGTTGGATCTCCGCCCCCGGCTCGTAGAACCGGGTGGCCATGGAGCCGCCGCAGCCCGCCGGGGCACGGAAGAGCACAGTGTATTTGTCTGCCTCGCCCCAGATGGCATAGAGCGTGACGGTCTCGCCCGCATCTGCCTCAATATCGTCCACAAACTGGCCGTCGAGATAGTTCAGGATCTCCCCCTCCGGGGTCAGAGAGGTAGCGCGCAACACTCAGACACATAGAATATCGACAAATAATGACAGAATACGCTAAATATGAGTCATAGCCAGAACTTTCTAAGAAAGTTCTGGCTATGGTCTTTTGTGGGGTTACTTTGTGAAATTTTACGCTCCTGACTGAACTTCAAGCTGCATGTATGTTCTGAGAGTGCCGCATAGGTTCGCATCCAACGATGACCCAAGTAGATGCGACAATAAAAGCACTTCGTCTTTTTGGTAATTCGTTGGATCCATCATTCTAACTCAGCTCTCACTTTCTTTTCTGACGAACCAGCCATGGGGGACAGGCTGAATCGTGACCTCTCCTGCTTGCAGCAACGGCTGGAGCAGCTCCTCCACTTCCTCTGTGCTGTTCAAATCCAATGTCTCCCGGATCTCAATGGGCGAGATCAGCGGGTGATTTTGAATCAGACTGCGCAGCCCATCAGCAGTGGGCTCTACCGGAACAGGGCGCACCGTCCATTCCGTTACTTTCTCAATGGCTGTCAGAAAATCCCCATAGTGAAAGCTCTGAATCAACACACCTCGATTACCCCATTGAATCAGATAGGATGGCAGGCTGTAAATGCCCAGCTTTCTGCCAAACTGTAAATCCAGTTCCAGTTCATCCCGGGTGGTATGGCTGTTAAAGTGGTCGAGAAAGACTTGCTCATCCAGCCCTGTCTTTCTTGCCACCACCATGATTTCTTCTGTCCGGGTAGTAGGCCGGCAATCCACCACTGTTGCGAAGCGGAGGTTGTACAGAAACTGCTCCGCCTTTGCCGGGTGAGTCAGTTGCGCCGCCTTATAGGCAAGGTTGAGGGGCATAGAGGATGTATGCTCAGTGTCAAACAGGCAGAAGCCCTCCATGTTGATAGGCATTCCGCTGATGGATTCCTCATCCTCGTAGATTTTGGCAAGACGCCGGTTATAGCGTTCAATCGCCTTTTCTCTGTCCAAGGGCAGCTCGCCCGGATCTACCAGCCGATAGACATCCGGCACAAGGCAGGACATGACATACCAAAACCGGATTCTGTCAGGAAAATGAGTCTCCAGCTTCCGAAGGATGGGTTCAGACTCGTAGGAGAGTCCCATCATAGGGTCGGTAAAGACGGTGATTAACACCTTTTCGCTCATAAGATCTCACCTCCATCTGAACTGGTTGCGGTCAAAGTTCATGCCCGCAACGCCCCAGTCGGGAATGTCCGCATAATTGATGTTGATAACTTCTCATAAAGCAGATCAAATTAGCAGTGCAATGCAGTGTGATTCCAATCTATAGTAAATGGCCCAATGCCTGCCAATGCTTCACCCCCCAGCCGCCAAATTCGGGCGGCTGGGGCTTTTTCCTGCGTGATTGGCAGTCTGTTGATCTTTTTTTGTCATCTTCAGGCGCTTGGCTGCGCTCCGTGCGGAAACTGACGTGCTACATATCTACCAGAAGCATATAAATACAATACGCTCGCTCCGCACGGGGCGAGACCGCCATACGCCCACAAAATCGCCCCCTGTTTCTGTGAAAATTTCAATCCACTCGCCCCGCACGGGGCGAGACCGCCAATGTCCCGGTTGTTTGCTCCAGACGTTCGCAATTTCAATCCACTCGCCCCGCACGGGGCGAGAC
>OMVL01000020.1 GCA_900314485.1 uncultured Eubacteriales bacterium | reverse complement strand
GTATGGGAACGGTTGATTGATAAAGTATTTGGCGTACCAAACAAAGATTCCTACTTCCCTCATGGACTGTGGACGGAGAGATATGGTAAAAACAAGGGCAAGCCTTCAAGTGCGCTTGAACCCGACACGATAATGATTTATGGTGGAAAGTTCTATGTGCTCGATGCTAAATACTATCGATACGGAATCCTTCCGAAATACGGGCCTGGGCTTTTGCCCCAATCCTCTGATATAAACAAACAAATCACATATGGTCAGTTTGTGAAAAATCAGAAGGCTCCCGCCGGCACTCAGGTATTCAACGCATTCATAATGCCATACAACCGTACAGATAATGATTTTGGCATCAGTAGTCTGTTTGGAAATGTGGCAGAAGCTGTCGGAGACTGGATTGACCATCCCGGTGATCCGGAAATTTACGAAAAAGTTCAGGGCATCGTGTTTGATACACGCTATTTGCTTAAGAATTATGACGGGAACCATGATTCCGACAAGGAAGAACTGATTCGGGAAATTGAGCGCCCCTTTATTCCACAAAGCACAGACGGAGAGGAATAATCCTCCCCGTCTTTTTTATTGGTCTTTTGTCTCGATCAGCTTATCTCTGGCCCGTTTTCTGGCCGCCATCGCCCGATTCATGCATGCGGTACAGCAGTACTTTTTCTTCCTTGATGAAACCGGCACAGGAAAAAACTCTCCGCACTTCGGATTTGCACATCGACGATATGTTTCCATGTTCGGGCGCATGTACCTGTGCGTTATTTGTCCTCGACGCCCCACGCACATGGGAATACATCAGACGCTTGCTTGCGAAACAAGTCCATGGGAATCTCACCCCTGCCGGGTCCTCCGCCAGCTCCGTAGAGAAGTATCATTAACCCTGAAGCGTTTCATGGCCATATCCGTAGCAATCGGATATTTCAGAATGGTTCGGAAACGCTCGCCACCTTGCTTTCCGTTATAACCCGGATGGGCAGGAGGGTCTTGGCGCACCTTCATTCGGCTGGGGCTTTCGCCCCCGCTCAGGAACGTATCTGATGAATGTGTATTCAGTTGTCAAGTAGCGGTGAGTAGGAATTTCTCCTCTCACCCCCCTACCGCAACCTTCGAGGCTCCAAAACGACATTTATTTTTCAAAAATTCAAAAAATATTTTTTTCGTGCTGGGCTAGTGACTCCCCACAAACAAAAAAAGCCCGCCGGTTTTACTCGGCGGGCACAAAACAAAATAAGACCCACTACCTTTCGATAGTGAGTCTTATGATACGATATGGAATTGTAAAGCAATCTGCGACGATTTACACTTTTTTCGCTTCCGATTTGGAGAACGAAAGGTGATTTTTGGAGACTAAATTGGTGATCTTGGCTTTTTTAGACCGCCAAATCAGTACAGCTTAGCACCCGCCGGGATGTGGGGATCGACCATCAGAAGATGAAGTTTTTCTTCCTCGCCCTCATGGTGAACGGCACTGATCAGCATACCACAGGATTCAATTCCCATCATGGCTCTGGGAGGCAGATTCGTGATGGCGATGCAGGTCTTTCCGACCAGCTCTTCCGGCTCATAATATGCGTGAATACCGCTCAAAATCGTCCTTTTCTCGTCAGAACCGTCATCCAGAGTGAACTTTAAGAGTTTCTTGGACTTGGGTACTGCCTCACATTCAAGGACCTTCACAGCGCGGAAATCGGACTTGGAGAAGGTCTCAAAATCCACCTGATCCTGGAACAGGGGCTCGATCACAACGTTGGAAAAGTCGATCTTTTCCTCGACGACAGGAGCCGCTTCAACGGACTTTTCTTCCGCCTTAGTATCGGTCTTTTCGGTCTTATCCTTGTCCAAAGGTTTCATTGTCGGGAACAGCAGCACGTCCCGAATGGAATCGCTGTTGGTCAGCAGCATGATCAGCCGGTCCACACCAAAGCCCAGACCGCCCGTGGGAGGCATGCCGTATTCCAGAGCGTTGATATAGTCGTAGTCCACCTGGGCGGTAGTCTCCGGATCGACTGCCTTACGCTCGGCGACCTGCCGCTCAAAACGCTCCCGCTGGTCGATGGGGTCATTCAGTTCGGAGAAGGCGTTGCCAAACTCGGTGGCATTGATAAAGTACTCAAAACGCTCGGTAAAGGCGGGATCGTCCGGCTTGCGCTTGGCCAGGGGGCTGATCTCCACCGGGTAGTCGTAGATGAAGGTGGGCTGGATCAGATTCTCCTCCACGAAGGCGTCGAAGAACTCGGCCAGAATGGCGCCCCGGGTCGGCACCTCCGGCAGCTCCACATGATGCTCCTTGGCGGCGGCAATGGCGTCCTCGTCCGTCTTCCAGTCGTTGTAGTCCACACCGGAATACTTT
Source organism: uncultured Eubacteriales bacterium (assembly GCA_900314485.1). Lineage (GTDB taxonomy): Bacteria > Bacillota > Clostridia > Oscillospirales > Oscillospiraceae > Onthomonas. Next base: position 20,507 of record OMVL01000020.1, on the reverse strand, counting down.
TTGACCGCCTCGATCATGGTCAGCTTCTCCCAGTGTCCCAAATCGATCTCATGCCCCTGATAGGGGATGACGAGAGAGCCGCAGACCTTCTGGGCCACTGTCTTCATCATGTCCTCCACCAACTCCATCATGCCGCGGAAGTCGGTGAACGCCTGATACAGCTCGATGGTGGTAAACTCCGGGTTGTGCTTGGGATCCATACCCTCGTTGCGGAAGATGCGGCCCACCTCGTAGACCCGCTCCAGACCGCCTACCATCAGCCGCTTCAGATACAACTCGGTCTCGATGCGGAGCACCATGTCCATATCCAGGGTATTGTGGTGGGTGTAGAAGGGCCGGGCGGCAGCGCCGATCTCAAAGGGGGTCAGGATGGGGGTCTCCACTTCCAGGAAGCCCCGTCCGTCCAGGAAGGAGCGTAGCTCCCGCATAATGAGACTGCGCTTCACAAAGGTGTCCTTCACCTCGGGATTGACGATCAAATCCACATACCGCTGACGGTAGCGCAGCTCCTTATCGGTCAGACCGTGGAACTTCTCCGGCAGGGGCAGCAGACTCTTAGAGAGCAGCGTGACGGACTCAGCCCGGACGGAGATCTCCCCCTTCTGGGTCTTAAATACCTGCCCGGTGACGCCCACAATGTCGCCGATGTCGTATTTCTTAAACCAGGCATAGCTCTCCTCGCCCACCAGGTCCTTGCGGACATAGAGCTGGATCTTGCCCTCTTTGTCCTGCAGGTCGCAGAAGCTGACCTTGCCCATGCCGCGCTTTGAGACCAGGCGGCCGGCCACGGAGACAGTCTGTTCCTCCAGAGCGTCAAAGTTTGCCAGAATGTCGGCGGAGTGGTGGGTGACCTCATACTTGGTCAGGGTAAAGGGGTCCAGCCCCGCGCCCTGAAGATCGGTCAGCTTGTCCCGACGGATCTGGAGCAGTTCGCTGACGCTCTTCCCCTCCTCGGGATTGACGTACTTTGCCATAATTTCTCTGTCCTCTCTAGTGTGGGGAAATCAGCGGTTGACGGCGATGTTGACCACTTTATAGCGCAGCTCGCCGACGGGAGCCTCGACTACGATCTCATCGCCCACTTCCTTGCCCATGAGGGCCTTACCGAAGGGGGACTCCTCGCTGATGCGTCCGTTCATGGGGTCTGCCTCCTGTGAGCCCACGATGCGGTACTCCTCTTCCTCGTCCATATCCAGATCGAGGACGGTGACGGTGCAGCCCAAGTTGATGACGGTATCATCGGAGGCGTCCTCTTCGATGAGGATATAGTTATCCAGAATGGCCTGCACTTCTGCCTCACGGGAGTACAGTTTGCCCTGCTCGTTTTTCGCCTCGTCATACTCGCTGTTCTCAGACAGGTCGCCGAAGGAACGGGCCTCTTTGATCTGCTCTGCGACCTCCTTCTCCCGGACGGTCTTCATCCATACCATTTCATCCTGCAGTTCCTTGAGACGCTTGGGGGTCAGCTTGACGGGATTTGCCATCATAATCACCTTTCTTCAAGTAAAGTCAATTTAGCCCATAAAATACCCCATTTTGCCGGAGCGAGGGGGAAAATTTCCGGCCCACGTCCGCCAAAATGGCATAATGATACATTATTGACCTAGTATAGGCGTTTTTTGCCCTCCTGTCAAGTAAAATCTGGCACCACAAGCACCTGATGAAGGGGCAGCCGTCCCTCGTCCAGCAGCGCCGAGAGCACCGGCAGCTCCGGACAGCTTTCGGGAAGGGACAGCCCCGGCAGGGTGAGATGAAATCCCGCAACCTCCGGTTCCTCCGCCCACAGGGGCAGGACGCCGGGGCCGGCTGTGACCGGGGCAAAGGCCAGCGTCACATCGCCCGCCCGGTCCACCAGGGGCAGTCCCAGTTCCTGCTGAAGCCGCCATACCAGGCCGTCATCCTGTCGGAGGTCGAGGGAGAGGGCGCTCACCTCTCCGGCAAGGGCAAGACAGGTCTTGTAGAGACTGCGGGTCATCCGGTCCCCCCGGAGGGCCACCACCGAGCGGCGGGGGTCCAGCCCCTGGGAGCGCAGATAAGTCAATGTCAGCGGCACCGCCATGGCCTGCCAGAGACTGCGGGTGCGGACGACGGGGTACCAGGGCATGAGAGCGCAGGGGGAAAGCAACCTGCGGCAGCCCGCCCGGTCCAGCCGGTCCAGCGCCTTGCGCATCCGCCGAGGGGCAAAGCGGCTTTTTTCGGCTTTGGGCAGCCGGGCCTCACAGACAGTCAGTCCCAGTACGTCGTGGGGAACAAGCTGAACCCGGCCCCGGCTGCCGGTAAAATGGAGATAGCCCACCAAAATGAATCACCTCTCCAGAGGATATGTGGTTTGTGTGGAAAAAAGAAGGCCGGTATGGTAAACTAATACCAGGTGATCACAATGCTTCAAATCTCAAACATCCGCCTCCCGCTGGACGCCGACCGGGAGGCGCTGGAAAAACGGGCGGCAAAGCTGCTCCATATCTCCCGCCGGGACATGAAGGAATTTCAACTGGTGAAGCAATCCATCGATGCCCGGAAGAAGAGCGACCTGAAATTGGTCTACACCGTCAACGTCCGGGTAGACGATGAGGCGGGAGTTCTGAAAAAGGCAGATTCCTCCGTCAAACGGTTGGAGAAAAAGCCCTATCACTTTCCGGAGCACGCCCCGTGGAGCGGCCCCCGCCCCGTGGTAGCGGGCATGGGGCCTGCGGGACTCTTCGCCGCCCTCTATCTGGCGAGAGCGGGGATTCCATCTGTCGTGTTGGAGCGGGGGCGTCCCGTGGAGCAGCGGCAGCAGGACGTGGAGCGGTTCTGGCAGACTGGAATTTTGGACACCCGCTCCAACGTCCAGTTTGGGGAGGGCGGAGCCGGAACATTCTCCGATGGCAAGCTGACCACCGGCACCCACGATGCCAGAATTTCCGCCGTCTTAGACACCTTCGTGGAGATGGGCGCCCCCCGTGACGTGGCCTATTCCTTCCGCCCCCATGTGGGAACGGACGTGCTCCGTCAGGTGGTGGCGAACCTCCGGGAGGAGCTGATCCGCCTCGGCTGTGAGGTGCGGTTTGAGACGACCCTGACCGGCCTGCAAATTGAGGGCGGCAGACTGACCGGAGTTGAGGTGACGAGTGAGCGGGGAAGAGAAGTCATCCCCACAGCCCACCTCATCCTCGCCCCCGGCCACTCCGCCAGAGATACCTTTGCCATGCTCCATCAGGCGGGACTGGGCATGGAGGCCAAGCCCTTCGCCATTGGCGTCCGCATCGAGCACCATCAACAGGCGATCAGTCAGGCGCAGTACGGCGAAGCGTGGGACAGGCTGCCGCCCAGCGACTACCATCTGTCTTGTCATTTGGAGGGAGGACGGAGCGCCTTTTCCTTCTGCGTCTGTCCCGGCGGAGTGGTTGTGGCGTCGGCGTCTGAACAGGGACGGCTTGTCACCAACGGCATGAGCTACCGGGCGAGAGACGGGGAAAACATCAACGGCGGCTTTCTGGTGGGGGTGAATCCTGCTGATTACCCCGGTGCAGACCCGCTCTCCGGCGTCCGCTTTCAGGAGCAGTGGGAGCAGGCGGCCTATGAGCTGGGGGGCGGCGGGTTTAAAGCCCCTGCCCAGCTGGTGGGGGACTTTCTGCAAAAGCGCTCGTCCTCTGCCGGGGGCGCAGTCAGGCCCACCTACCGCCCCGGGGTGAACTGGACGGATGTGGACGGTTGCCTCCCGGATTATGTGGCGGAGACCCTGCGGGGTTCTCTCCCCCTCCTTGACCGTAAGGTACACGGTTTTGCCCATCCCGAGGCGGTGCTGACCGGCATTGAGAGCCGCTCTTCGTCGCCCCTCCGGGTGCTCCGGGATGAGACGTTACAGGCCAACGTCCGGGGCATCTTCCCCTGCGGCGAGGGGTGTGGCTTTGCAGGCGGCATTATGAGTGCCGCCGTGGATGGAATCCGAGTGGCGGAAGCGGTGGCGATGGCGTGATGCGCTGCCAATCGGCGGGCCGTTCGTGAACGGCCCGTCGTTTTATGCTTATCAGGCTTTCGCATTGCCCATTTTTGACCCTTTTTTCATTGCCAAACGAACCGAATGTTGCTATAATAAACTGTCATTGTATGGAAACAGATAGAGAGGTAGCAGCGTGTACTTAAAAGCATTGGAAATACAGGGATTCAAGTCCTTCCCCGATAAGACTGTTCTCAGCTTTGGAGAGGACATCACCGCCATCGTCGGTCCCAACGGCAGCGGCAAATCGAATATCTCCGACTCCATCCGCTGGGTCATGGGTGAGCAGTCCTCCAAGGCCCTCCGGGGCGGCAAGATGGAGGACGTGATCTTCGGCGGCACCCTGAAGCGGAAGCAGACGGGCTATGCGGAGGTCTCCCTGATTTTGGATAACTCCGAGCACACCCTCTCCTCCATGGAGGAGAGCGAGGTCATGGTGACCCGGCGGTATTATCGCTCGGGAGAAAGCGAATACTATATCAACCGCCAGTCCTGCCGCCTGAGAGACATCAACGACCTCTTTATGGACACGGGTCTGGGCCGTGAGGGCTACTCCATCATCGGCCAGGGCAAGATCGACGAGATTTTGTCCACCCGGGGGCAGGAGCGCCGTGCCGTCTTTGAGGAGGCGGCGGGCATCTCCCGGTTCCGCCACCGGAAGGAGGAAGCCGAGCGCAAGCTGGACAAGACCACCGATAACCTCCTCCGTATCGGGGACAAGATCTCTGAACTGGAATTGCAGGTGGAGCCGCTGCGGGAGCAGGCAGCCAAGGCCAAGGAGTTTTTGCTCTACCGGGACGAGCTGCGTGGGTTGGAGATCTCCGTCTGGATGGAGAATCTGGACCGTTTGCGTCAGGACAACCGGAAGCTGTTCAGCGACTTTGAAGAGGCCGCCCGTCAGCGGGACGAGGCGTCCAAAGCGCAGCAGAAATTCTACACCCGCACGGAGGAGCTGGCCGCCCGGATGCGCCAGCTGGACATTGACGCCGACCAGCTTCGCATGGGACTGTCCGCACTGACAGCGGACGCCGGTGAGCGGGAGTCTGCCATTGCCATTTTGCAAAATCAGGTGCAGAACAACAAGGACAACGCAGAGCGCCTTTCCAGAGAACTGGACCAGCAGGAGGACCGGGCGGACTCTATTGCCGGGCAGATCAGCCAGCGGGAGACCCGACTGGAGGAGCTGCGCAGCCGCCAGAAGGACTTGGGAATCACCCTCACCGACCGCCAGCTGAACTTTGAAGTACTGGAGAGTCAGGCGGGAGCCATTGAGGAAGAGCTGACCAGGCTGCACCGACAGGAGGCAGCCGAGGCCGCCTCGGCGGCGGACGCCAAAGCACAGCTCTCCGCCCTTTCCGCTTCGGCGCAGGAGCTGCTGGACCGGGAGACGGTGCTGAAAGCCCAGCTGCAGGAAAACAGCCGCCGCTTAGCACAGGCGGAGGGCGAGCGGGCGGAAAAGGAGCAGGCGCTGAACGAGGCAAAGCAGACTGCCACCGAGCTTGCCAACCAGGTCAGCGGCTATCAGCTCCGCCTGCAGGCCCGTCAGAAGCGGCTGGACGCCGCCGCCGATCAGGCAAACCGCCTGGTCATGGAGGACAACAACCTCCAGAGCCGTATCCATATGATCTCCGAGATGGAGAAGATGTATGAGGGCTATTCCAAGGCGGTCAAGGTGGTCATGCAGGCCGCCCAGCGGGGACAGCTTTCAAACATCTGCGGCACCGTGGCGGAGCTGCTGCGGGTGCCGGATGAATATACCGTGGCCATTGAGATCGCCCTGGGCGGCGCCATGCAGAACATTGTGGTGGAGCGGGCCGAGGACGGCAAGCGGGCCATTGAATACCTGAAGCGCCGGGACGGGGGCCGGGCCACCTTCCTGCCCGTCAGCGAGGTGCGCCCCGGCTATCTGAAAGAGCGGAATCTGGACCGGGAGCCGGGCTTTGTGGGCATCGGCAATCAGCTCATTCAGTACGACAGTAAGTACGACAACGTATTTTCCAACCTGCTGGGCCGGGTGGTCATCTGCGATAAGATAGACTCCGCCATTGCCATGGCCCGCAAGTTTGGCCATTCCTTCCGCATTGTGACGCTGGACGGCCAGGTCCTGAATCCCGGCGGCGCCATGACCGGCGGCTCTGCCAGCCGCAGCGCCGGCATTTTGAGCCGTGCCAGCGAGTTGGAGCGGCTCAAACAGCAGGCCGTGGGCGTCCGGGCGAGTTTGGACAAGGCCAGACAGGTGCTCTCCGACGCAAAGCGGGATGCCTCTGCCGCAACCTACGACATTGAGCTTGCTCAAGGCAAGAAGCGGGAGCAGGACGACCTGATTTTGAAGCGTCAGGGCGAGGTGGGCCAGTATGACATCCTCATTGACGCACTCAACCGTCAGGCGGAGACCTGCAAAGCGGAGCTGTCGGCGCTGGCTGACCGCACCCGGCAGGTGGAGGAGGATACCCAGTCGGCCTCTGACCGCATCAGCAAGCTGGAAGGGGCGGCGGAAGCCACCCGGACCGAGAGCGCCGGCAAGACCGAGGGACAGGCAAAGCTGCGCCGGCAGCAGGACGAATTACAGCGGCAGCTCTCTGAGCTGAGGGCGGAACTCGCCGCACTGGAGGCGGAGGAAGCCGCCACAGAGCAGGCGTTGGGCGAGCTGCGTGCCATGGCCCGGGACATCTCCGGCGATCGGGAGTCCCGGCTGAATCAGATCAAGGAATTTGAAGGCAAGAACGAGAGCCTGAAAAGCCAGATCGAGAGCGAGCAGCAGGCGCTGGCCGCCCTCTATCAGCGGCAGGCCGCCCAGCAGCAGAGCATTGAGTCCCTGACCCGGCAGAAGCTGGAGCTGGAGGGCCAGCGCACCCAGGCGGACAAGGACGCCCGGGAGAAGAACGAGGAGCTGCTTCGCATGGAGCGGGAGTGCTCCATCCTGGAGCAGCGGAAGACCGCCGCAGCGATGGAGGAAAAGCAGCTGCTGGACAAGCTGTGGGACAACTACGAGTTGAGCTACGACACCGCCCAGAGCCAGCGGCAGGAGCTGGAGAGCGTCCACAAGGCCAGCCGAAGGATCAGCGAGCTGAAGCGGAAAATTTCGGCGCTCGGCAGCGTCAACGTGGGCGCTGTGGAGGAGTTCCAGCGGGTGAACGAGCGGTACGAGTACCTGACCGGACAGCGGGACGACGTGCTCCAGGCCAAGGGCGAGCTGGAGGAGATCATCGGGGACATCACCACCGAGATGGAGAAGATCTTCACCGTCCAGTTTGAGCGCATCGGAGAGGCGTTTACTGCCACCTTTAACGAACTGTTCGGCGGCGGCAAGGCATCTCTGGAGCTGGCCGATGCCAACGATATTTTGAACTGCGACATTGAGATCAAGGTTCAGCCCCCCGGCAAGGCGCTGAAGGTGCTGACCCTGCTCTCCGGCGGCGAGAAGGCATTTGTGGCCATTGCCCTCTACTTTGCCTTCCTCAAGGTGCGGCCCGCTCCCTTCGTCGTCATGGACGAGATCGAGGCGGCCTTGGACGAGGCCAACGTGGTGCGGTTTGCCCAATATATGCGGAATATGACAGACAACACCCAGTTTATCGCCATCACCCACCGCCGGGGCACCATGGAGGAGGCGGATGTTCTCTACGGCGTCACCATGCAGGAAAAGGGCATCTCCCGGATCTTGACCCTCAACCTCAACGATGTGGAAAAGGAACTGGGCATCCAGACACGATGATATTAAAGGAGGATATACCATGGGATTTTTTGACGCAATCAAAAAGCTGAATATCTTCACTACCTACACCAAGCTGACCGAGGACTTTTACGATGAGCTGGAAGAGCGGCTGATCCTGGCGGACATGGGCGTGGAGTCCTCCGTCAAGGCCGTCCAGCGCCTTCGTGAGCGCTGCGAGGAGGAGAAGATCGGCGACACCGAGCGGGCAAGAGAGGTCATGCGGGAGATTTTGGCCGATATGCTCAACGTGGGCGACAAGCGGCTGATTTTGTACAGCACACCCGCCGTCGTCCTCTTCATCGGTGTCAACGGCGTGGGCAAGACCACCACCATCGGCAAAATCGGCAACATCCTGAAGCGGGAGGGCAAGAGCGTGGTCTTTGCCGCCGCCGACACCTTCCGGGCAGCGGCCGCCGAGCAGCTGACCATTTGGGCCGAGCGCTGCGGCGCCGACATCATCAAGCAGGGCGAGGGGGCAGACCCTGCCAGCGTGGTCTTTGACGCGCTGAACTCCGCCAACGCCAAGCAGACCAACGTGGTGCTGGTAGATACCGCCGGGCGGCTGCACAACAAGACCAACCTGATGAACGAACTGAACAAGATCGACCGGGTCATCAAGCGGGAATGCCCCTACTGCTCCAAGGAGACGCTGCTGGTGCTAGACGCCACCACCGGCCAGAACGGACTGATCCAGGCCAAGCAGTTCAAAGAGTCCTGCGGCATCACCGGCATCGTACTGACCAAGCTGGACGGCACCGCCAAGGGCGGCATTGCCATCGCCATCGCTCAGGAACTGGGTCTGCCGGTGAAATTTGCCGGCGTGGGCGAGGGCATGGACGATCTGCGGTATTTTGATGCCGACGAGTTCGTCAAGGCATTTATCTGATCGGGAGGAAGCATTATGAAGCGCATCGACAACCGGGCCAAGGATCAGCTGCGGCCTGTGGAGATCATTCCCAATGTGAACCGCTTTGCCGAGGGCAGCTGCCTCATCAAGTGCGGCGACACTCAGGTGTATATCACAGCGTCGGTGGAAAACCGGGTCCCGCCCCACGTCCCCATGAACGAGGGTTGGGTGACGGCGGAATACAATATGCTGCCCCGGGCCAACCGGGACCGGAGCCGCCGGGACGTGTCCAAGCTGAAACTCTCCGGACGCAGCGCCGAAATTCAGCGGCTCATCGGCCGCTCCCTCCGGGCGGCGGTGGATCTGAAAAAGCTGCCCGGCTTCCAGATCACCATTGACTGCGACGTCCTCCAGGGGGACGGCGGCACCCGTACCGCCTCCATCACCGGCGGTTTTGTGGCCCTGGCCCTGGCCTGCCGGATGCTCCAGAAAAACGGCTGGATCAAGGAAAATCCCATTCAGCACAACGTGGCGGCCATCTCCGCCGGCATTGTAGAAAACGCTCTGCTCCTTGACCTCCGCTATGAGGAGGACTCCACCGCCATGGTGGATCTCAACTGCGTCATGACCGACGAGGGCAAGCTGATCGAGATCCAGGGTACCGGTGAGGGCCGTGCCTTCGACGTGGAGGAGCAGCAAAAGCTGGTCAAGCTCTGCGCCAAGGGGATCCATGAGCTGATTGAACTGCAAAACAAGGTGCTTGCGGAGGCGTAAGATGAAATTTGTACTGGCCAGCCAAAACAAGGGCAAACTGAAAGAGATGCAGGCTGTTTTGAGCCAGTTGGGGGTAGAGGTCATCCTCCAGTCCGAGCTTGGTATCAAGGTGGATGTGGAGGAGACGGGGGCCACCTTTGCGGAAAACGCCCTTCTGAAAGCGGAGGCGGTCTGCAAAGAGAGCGGTCTCCCTGCCATAGCCGACGACTCCGGCCTCTGCGTGGACGCCCTGAACGGAGCGCCCGGGGTCTATACCGCCCGATACGGCGGCGGGGGACTGGACGACGAGGGGAGATACCGGCTGCTGCTCCGGAATATGCAGGGGCAAAGTCCCCGTACCTGTCATTTCATCTCCTCCATTGCCTGCGCCTTCCCGGACGGGACGGTGCTCACGGCGGAGGGGCAGTGCGACGGCACGGTAGCCTACGCCCCCATGGGGACGGACGGGTTTGGGTATGACCCCGTTTTCTTCGTCCCGCACCTGAAAAAGACCTTCGCCCAGTTATCAGCAGAGGAAAAGAACGCCATCTCCCACCGGGGCAAGGCGCTGAGAGCCTTTGCTGAGGTGTTACAGAAATACTTGGCGAAGAAATAGTCTCGTAGGGGCGCACAGTGTGCGCCCGTTGATAGAATTTCCGTCATCCGTGGGCGCACAGTGTGCGCCCCTGTGAGACTTCTCAAAATATACACACAAGGAGAAAATCCCAACATGGAACTGACAAGCAAACAGCGTGCCCAGCTGCGCTCGCTGGCAAATACCATTGAGCCCATTCTGACTGTGGGCAAGGACGGCATCAGTGAAAATCTGGTCAAGCAGTGCCGGGACGCACTGGAGGCCAGAGAACTGGTCAAGGGCAAGGTGCTGGAAAATTCCGAGTACGACGCAAAATCCGCCTGCGCCGAGCTGTGCAAGCAGACGGCAGCAGCACCGGTGCAGGTCATCGGCAGCCGTTTCGTCCTCTATCGTCCGTCTCACAAGAAGGACAAGAAAGACAAAATTATACTGGTGAAGAAATAAGCCCATGAAGATCGGCATTTACGGCGGCACCTTTGACCCGCCCCATCTGGGCCATATGTCGGCGGCAAGGGCGGCGGCAAGGGCGCTCCATCTGGACCAGCTGCTCATCATCCCCGCCGGAATTCCGCCCCACAAGGCGCTCTCCGGCAGCTCAGCGCCCGGAGAAGACCGGCTGAGCATGGCGAAACTCATGGCTGACCGGCTGGGACTGGACATTCCCGTCCGGGTACTGGACATAGAATTGCGCCGGGCGGGAAAAAGCTATACCAGCGACACGGTGCGGGAGCTGAAAGCAGAGTGTCCGGAGGACGACCTGTGGCTTTTCATGGGGACGGATATGTTCCTCTCCTTTCACACCTGGCACGAGCCGGAGGTCATTGCGTCTCTTGCCGGTCTCTGCGTCTTTGGACGGAGTGCGGGCGACGGAGAGACTGTCTTCGCTGCCCAGAAGGAGCGACTGGAACAGAGCTGGAACGCCAGAATTGTCTCCGTGGCAAATCCCAATGTGGTGGAAGTGTCCTCCACGCAGATACGGGAATCCCTCCAGCAGGGGGAGAACGGAATGTATCTGGACGAGAGCATCTGGGGTTATATCCTGATGCACCGGCTCTACGGAACCCACGCCGATTTAAAAAAACTGTCTCTCCCCCAATTGCGGGCGGCCAGCTACTCCATGGTAAAGGCCAAGCGCATTCCTCATATCAAGGGAACAGAGGAGACCGCCGCCAGGATGGCGCTGCGCTGGGGAGCAGATGAGGAAATGGCCCGGAAGGCTGCCATTTTGCACGACTGCACGAAATATTTTGATCTTTCCGAGCAGTTGTCAACCTGCGAAAAGTATGGTATTCTGTTGGATGATATGGAAAAATCCACCCTCCCGCTGCTCCACGCAAAGAGCGGGGCGGGCATTGCGGGAGCCGTCTTCGGCATGCCCCCGGAGGTGTGTCAGGCCATTTTCTGGCATACCACGGGAAAGGCAGATATGACGCTGCTGGAAAAAATCCTCTACATCGCGGACTACGCCGAGCCAAGCCGAAAGTACCCATGGGCGGAGGAACTGCGAGGACTGATTTATACCGATCTGGACGCCGCCGTTTTGCGGGGGTTGGAGATCACGATAGCACATACCACGAGCCGGCATCAGCCCATCCACTACCGAACATTAGAGGCGCGGGACTGGCTGACCGTCCACAAAGGAAAGGAAGCGTAATATGGCAGAAGCAAAATTGCTGGCAGAGGAGATCGTCAAGGCGCTGGACAGCAAGCGGGCGAAGGAGATCGAGGTCCTGAGAGTGGGAGACATTACCATTCTGGCAGATTACTTCATCCTCTGTACCGCCACCTCCACCACCCAGATCCGCACGCTGGCCGATCTCTGTGAAGAGACGGTGGAAAAGCTGGGCGAGGAGCTCCACCATCGGGAAGGGGAGCGGGAGTCCGGCTGGGTGCTGCTGGACTTCTCCACTGTGGTGGTGCATATTTTCCTGCCGGAGCAGCGGGAATTCTACAAGCTGGATCGGCTGTGGCAGGACGGAGAGACAGTAGACATTTCCGGCCTGCTGGAGGACGCCAGGGAGCAGCGGAAAAAGGAACTGGAAGAGAACCGGTTTTGATGAATTGCGGGACGGAACGGCGAGGACCCCGTCCCGTACGACCGGCATTCGTAGGGGGCGGCGTCCTCGACGCCCCGGAATACAAAAGAAAGCGTGATCAACATGAAATACGATTTTGCCGCCATTGAGAAGAAATGGCAGGACAGATGGAACGAGACCAAGGCGTTCCGCGCCGTTACCGGCGACACCACACGCCCCAAGTTTTACGGCCTGGTAGAGTTCCCCTATCCCTCCGCCGCCGGCCTCCATGTGGGCCATCCCCGGCCCTACACCGCCATGGACGTCATCGCCCGGAAAAAGCGGATGGACGGGTACAATGTGCTCTTCCCCATTGGCTACGATGCCTTTGGTCTGCCGACGGAGAACTTTGCCATCAAAAACCACATGCACCCGGCGACCATCACCAAGAGCAACATTGAGAACTTCACCCGCCAGCTCCACATGCTGGGCTACTCCTTCGACTGGGACCGTGTGGTGGACACCACCGACCCCAACTACTACAAGTGGACTCAGTGGATCTTCCTCCAGCTGTTCAAGCATGGTCTTGCCTACAAGACCTCCATGCCGGTGAACTGGTGTACTTCCTGTAAGTGCGTGCTGGCCAACGAAGAGGTCGTGGAGGGCGTCTGCGAGCGCTGCGGCAGCGAGGTCGTCCGCCGGGAGAAGAGCCAGTGGATGCTGAAGATTACCGAGTATGCCCAGAAGCTCATCGACGGGCTGGACACGGTGGACTTTATCGAGCGGGTAAAGACCCAGCAGAAGAACTGGATCGGCCGCTCCACCGGCGCTGAGGTCAACTTCCAGACCACCGAGGGCGATGTGCTGACGGTCTACACCACCCGCTGCGACACCCTCTTTGGCGCCACCTACATGGTCATCGCTCCTGAGCACGCCTATGTGGAGAAGTGGAAGGACAAGCTGAATAACTACGACGAGGTGGCCGCCTACGTCCGCAAGGCCGCCTCTAAGTCCGACTTCGAGCGCACCGAGCTTGCCAAGGACAAGACCGGCGTCAAGCTGGACGGCGTCCGGGCGATTAACCCGGTGAACGGCAAGGAGATCCCCATCTTTATCTCGGATTACGTCCTGGCTACCTACGGCACCGGCGCCATTATGGCCGTCCCCGCCCACGACACCCGTGACTTTGAGTTCGCCCAGGTCTTTGGTCTGCCCATTATCCAGGTGGTGGCCAGCGCTGACGGCGCTCTGGTGGATCTGAGCAAGGAAGCATTTACCGATGTGGCCACCGGCGTCATGGTGAATTCCGGCTTCCTCACCGGCCTGACCGTGGAAGAGGCCAAAAAGGCCATGATCGAGCATCTGGAGAAAAACAACATCGGCCATGCCAAGGTGAACTACAAGCTCCGTGACTGGGTCTTCTCCCGTCAGCGTTACTGGGGCGAGCCGATTCCCATTGTGAACTGCCCCAAGTGCGGCTATGTTCCCGTCCCTGAAGATCAGCTGCCCCTGCTGCTGCCTGAGGTGGACTCCTACGAGCTGACGGACGACGGCGAGTCTCCCATCTCCAAGATGCGTGATTGGGTGGAGACCACCTGCCCCTGCTGCGGCGGCCCTGCCGAGCGGGAGACGGACACCATGCCCCAGTGGGCAGGCTCCAGTTGGTACTTCCTCCGCTACATGGATCCCAGCAACGATCAGGCTCTGGCTTCCAAGGAGGCCCTGGACTACTGGGGACAGGTGGACTGGTACAACGGCGGCATGGAGCACACCACCCTGCACCTGCTGTACAGCCGGTTCTGGAACAACTTCCTCCACGACATCGGCGTCATTCCCCACGCTGAGCCCTACGCTAAGCGCACCAGCCACGGCATGATCCTGGGCAAGAACCCCCACTATGTGGGCAATGTGGAGACCCAGGAGGAGAAGGATGCCCTCATTGCCAAGTACGGCAACCAGGCCCTCCGCCCTTCTGTCAAGATGTCCAAGAGTCTGGGCAACGTGGTGAACCCCGACGATGTGATTCGTGAGTTTGGCGCCGACACTATGCGGCTCTATATCATGTTCATCGGCGACTTTGAGAAGACCGCCACTTGGTCGGACGAGGCTGTCCGGGGCTGCAAGCGTTTCCTGGACCGTGTTTGGAACCTGCAGGAGAAGGCTGAGGGCAGCGAGGAGTACTCTGAGGCCAACGTGGCCGAGATCCACAAGGCCATCAAGAAGGTGTCCGACGACATCGAGGCCATGAAGTTCAATACCGCCATTGCCGCCCTCATGGCGCTGGTCAACGGCTTCTACGCCAACGGCTGCACCAAGGGCGACCTGAAGGCGCTCCTTCTCATGCTCTCTCCCTTTGCCTCTCACCTGTGCGAGGAGATGTGGGAAAATCTGGGCTACGCCGACCAGGGCATGATCTGCCAGCAGAAGTGGCCGGAGTACGACGAGAGCAAGACTGTCGCCGCCACCGTCGAGGTGGCCGTTCAGGTCTCCGGTAAGCTCCGTGCCAGCATCCGGATGGCAGCCGAGAGCAGCGACGACGATGCCGTGGCTCTGGCCCTGGCAGACAGCCGCATTCAGAAGCAGGCTGAGGGCAAAAAACTCATCAAGCAGATCGTCGTCCGCGGCAAGGACAAGAAGATCAAGCTGGTCAACCTGATTTTCAAGTAATTGTCCGCCAATCTATACGAAAAATGCACACAAAAATGTCAAATTGACTTTGGATTTATTTGACAAATAGATATAAATGTAGTACAATGCACATGCTTTATGTTGACTGTTTTGAGAGACAGACGCCACAAGCCAGCATGTTCCTGTGCTTGCCGACTGCATCGCCATAAACCGGCCGAAATACAGGCGACGCTGACGAATCGTCAGTCGTAAACCGGGGTTTTCCGCTTTCCCTTTGAAAGTGTTAAACTGATAGAAAATTTTTCTGAGAAGGAGAGATTCTACATGACTAAAAAGGCTACTGACATCATCTGCTACATCAGCATCGTCGGCTGGCTTGTTGCCTTCTTTGCCGGCACCCGTAAGGAGAGCAAGTTCCATCTGAATCAGGCGCTCACCGCCAACGCAGGCTTCCTGATCCTGAACATCGCCTCCCGGTTGATTCCCTACTTCCTCTTTAAGGGTCTGATCTTCTGGGCACTCGATATGTTCCTGCTCGTCATCACCATCATCGCTCTTGTGGGTGCCTGCAAGGGTGAGGAGAAGGTGCTCCCCGTACTGGGCGGCATCAGCATCCTGAATGACAGCGTCTATGACAAGGACTTCAGCGGCGCTGCTGCTCCCTCCGCTCCTGCAGAGGACGCTTCTGAGGAGAACAAGGACTGATCTTTCTATTCCTACCGTATAAAAACAGCCGGGGTTTGCCCCCGGCTGTTTTTGTATCTTCTTTAGTGCTCGGCAACATATGCCAGAAACTCCGGCGTCTTTGACCAGTATTTGATGCCCCAGTTTTCAAAATTCCACTCGTCCATATACCCGTTGCACTCATAGTCAATGTAGTACATCACCCCATCCTGCACCACAAAATTGGTGGGGAAATAGTCAATATTCAGGCCGTGTCTCCGGGCCTGCTCCGCCATTCGGCGCACCTGCTCCAAATAGGCCGGTTCCATTCCGCCCTCAAGCACCAGGTCGTAAATCGTAGGGCCGTCAATATATTCCTTCAAAATCCGCTCGTTTGCAATGTCGATCTCCAGCATTTGGGGGATGGGGAGCCCCGCCTCCGTCAGCCGTCCATAGTCGCTCCGCTCCGCTTCGATCTTGTTCCCGAAGTTATAGTAGGAGCAAGGCTCGTGGTGAATTTGCTTGAGCACATACTGCTTCCCGTCCCGCTCCGCCAGATAGGAATAGCCGCCCTTGCCGCGGCCCAACAGTTTCACAATGGAATAATTTTGTCCGTTAACGGTCATCTGCTCTGCCAATTTTATCCCTCCCGGTGGAGTTTCTTCCTCAGCGGCCGCTTATTCCCCTGCTCGTCCACGATGTAGGTGTTGTCCAGTTCGCTGACCAGAGACGCCTTGACCGAATCGATATACTCTCTGCGCAGCTTGTCCCGCTCCACAATCTCCTCCGGAGTCAGACCGATGGTCTTGGCCTTGTGGGCCAGTTCGTTGATGCGGTTGATTTTTTCCTGTGTCATGTGTGTCGCTCCTTATGTTGATATTACAGATAACGCTCCAATTCGATATTGATGCGTCCCTTTCGGGAGAGTGCGCCGGTCTCCGCCAATTTGCACCGCCCCAGTCCCCGGCAGGAGATCACATCCCCCGCCTTGACCGGTAAATCCGTCCGCTCCGTGGCCTGCCAGTTGACAGAAACCCGCCCGGCCCGGATGTAGTCGGCCATCTTCGCCCGACTGGTGGAGAATCCCGCCGCCGCAACAGCGTCCAATCGCAGGGTCGCCACGGTGTCGTGGATTTTTTTGACTTCCTGCACCGGAATGTGGAGCTGATGCAGATCGATCTCTGAGACAGACAGCTTTGTCCGCCCGGCGGACACCAGGTTTTGCTGCAGGAAGGGGGCAATTGACTGGCAGACCAGCAGATCGCAGCTGTGCTTGTCCACCAGCAGGTCCCCCACCATCTCCCGCTTGATGCCCTGGCCCATGAGGGAGCCGAGAATATCCCGGTGGTTCAGACTGTCCCCCTCGTACCACACAGCACGAAGGGCGGCAATGGGGCGCTCGTCGTAATCCTCCCACTCCATCCACTCCGGTAAAAAGACGCAGCACTTCCGCTGGGCCTCGGTGTAGCCGCCCCAGAATCGGTGAGGGGGATTCCCAAAGCTGTCCAGCAGCCGCCCGACCGCATTCTGCTCGTCCGGAGAGAGGAAGTGGGTGGTCTGCGGGACGCTGCGGAGACTGGCCGCCTCCATCTGATCCCACACTCTGCTGAGCAGCAGCCGCTCCTCCGGCGTCCGGGCAGCTTTGGACAGATAGTCCGTCTTATTCATCTCAGCCGTCCAGCTGGTTCATAATCAGGGCGATCAGCACCAGATCAGTGTCTCCGGCATTCTCAATGCCGTGGAAGCTGCCGTCCGGGCAAAGGTTCATGTCGCCGGGATTCAGCTCAGTCACGTCCTCCCCGTCCCGCAAGAGCCCCTTGCCCTCCAGCACATAGTAGGCCTCGAACTCCCCGATATGCTGATGATAGCCGATGGAGCTGCCCGCCGGGATGACCACCTTGCTGAACACCCGGCCGTGATGCGCAGCCTCCTCCGGCAGCAGCCAGTCGTGGAAGAATACCTGTCCCTTTCCGTTCTGGGCGTGAGTGACCTCACGAACCCGCACGTTTTCTTTTCTTCTGACCATCGTACACACCTCGCTGTTTCATGTTACTGTTCTGTATTGTATCATACCCCGCCCCCTGACACAAGAGACGCTTTCCCACTTGCAATTTATGACAGGGTACGCTATACTATAATTTACCTACCAAGGAGGTATCTTTATGTATATTCGTAAGCTCTTCGCCCAAAAGCGATGTGTATTTTCCGCCGAGTTCTTCCCGCCCAAGCAGGTATTGAATTGGGAATCCCTGCAAAAGACGCTGCAGGAGGTGAAGGCGGTACAGCCTGACTTTGTCAGCGTCACCTGTTCCGCCGGCGGCTCCGGGGTAGGCGGCGTCTCTACCTGTCAGGTGGCCTCCTACCTGAAAAATCAGCTGGGCATTGAGCCGCTGGCTCACCTCACCTGTATCGGCACCGACCGGGCGGGCATTGAGGCCAATTTGGACGAGCTGTTTACCGCAGGCATTCGCAATCTGATGATCCTCCGGGGTGACCGGAACCCCAACGTGCAGCAGTTCAAGGACTTCGCGCACGCCAGCGATCTGGCCGCCTTTGTCCGGGGATACTACGGCTCCTTCGGTCTCTCCTCTGCCTGCTACCCGGAAAAGCACCCGGAGAGCCCCACGCTGATCGAGGACGTCTCTCACCTCAAGCAGAAGCAGGAGAGCGGCGCCACCCATCTGGTGACTCAGATGTTCTTCGACAACTTCCACTTCTATCGTTTTATGAATCTGATCCGCAAGGAGGGCATCGACCTGCCCGTCTCCGCCGGAATCATGCCCATCGTCCGCAAGAGCCAGATCGACCGGACGCTGGCCCTCTCCAGCGCAAGCGTGCCGAGGGATTTTCAGGCACTCCTGGACCGCTGGCAGGACGATGCGGACGGGCTTTACAAGGCGGGCATTGACTACGCCATCGGGCAGCTCCGGGATCTCATCGAGGCAGGAGCCGACGGCGTCCACATCTACGCTATGAACAACGCCGATGTGGTGAAGCGGCTCCATGCCGGAATTCGGGATTTGCTGTAAACACAAAACTGCGAGGTGCATCAATCCACCTCGCAGTTTTTCTGTCTTTACAATTTCCGATACCCGGTCTGAAAGTCCACCACGCTCTCCATTGGCTGACCATTCAGATACGCCGCCAGATTGCGCAGGGCAATATTCACCACCCGCCGCAGGGTCTCCGGCAGATTGTAGTTGCCTGTAACGTGGGGCGTGAGGAGCAGATGGGGAGCGTCCCAAAGGGGGTGGTCAGCGGGCAGCGGCTCCTGATGTACCACGTCCAGTACAGCCCCGCCGATCTGGCCAACCTTCAGCGCCTCCACCAGAGCGTCCGTGTCCACGGCGCTGCCGCGGCCCACGTTGATGAGGACGGCGGAGTTCTTCATCTCGGCAAGCTGCTTTGCGCCAATGACCTTCTGCGTCTGGGGGCTGTTGGGCAGCGACAAGGAGACGAAGTCCGCCAGGGGCAGCAGCTCGTCCAGCTTGTCCAGCTGATAGAGGGCGGAGACGTAGTCCGGTTTCTCCGTCACATTGCGGCGGATACCGATGACGGTGCTGCCGAGGGCGTGCATCCGCTGGGCAAAGGAGCTGCCGATGTCGCCGAAGCCGATGACCAGGGTGGTGGAGCCCTCAATGGAGGTGACGCCGCCCTCGTTGTGCCAGACGTGCTGCTCCTGATTCCGCTGGTACTGATCCAGCCGCTTGATAAGGTAGAGGATGCCCGCCAGCATACACTCGCTGATGGCAAGGCCGTAGGCTCCCGTGGCGTTGGTGAGAATGACGCCCTCAGGCAGCACGCCGGGGGCGGCGTAATTGTCGCTGCCGGCAAAGTTGAGCTGGATCCATTTCAGCTTTTTTGCTCCCTTCAGCAGGGGGATGGGGACGTTGCCCAGAATGATCTCCGCCTGGGCCGCCTCGTCTTGCGTGACCTGGTCGGCAGGGATGTAGTCCACACGGGCGTCCGGAGCGATGGCGGACAGGGTCTTTTTTTGCTCCTCGTCCATGGGGATGGTAACAAGAATGTTCATCGGTGATTCCTCCAATCATATGTCAGCCTTCCGGCTGACCCTCCACATAAATGTGTTTCTCCAACCATTGTTTCGGCAGCTGCGCCTGGTAAATGCGGTAATATTCCCGGGCAGCCAGCGTCTCCCAGCAGCCGGGCAGTTCCCCCGCCCAGAGGTGAATCTGATAGTCAACGCCAAAGACGTTAGCGGCAAATTTGCAGGGTCGGAAGCCGCTTCTGCGGTAGAAACGAAGCCTGCGTCCCCGCTGTCGGGTGATTTCAGGGTCAAGCCCCTCCTCCATGGCCTCAGCCTCCACCAGAATGCCGTCCGAGTACTGCTTTTTCAGCTCCTCCAGACAGGTGCTGCCGTAGCCCTGCCCTTTGTCCAGCATGGCGAGGTAGTCCAGAAGCGCCAGGAGATGCCGGCATTGTACTGCTTTTGCAGCATTTCCAGCGGCTTGCGCTCGTTGTCGGGAAATTCAGTTTTCATGGAGCGGTAGGCCTGAGGCAGGTCGGCGTAGGGCATAGGTTCTAAGGTAAGCATGTTTACTCCTTTTGTTGACATCAACCCCGGCAAAGCACGAAATTGACCAGTCCATAAATCAAATGGCAAACTGAAAACAGTGCCGTCGGTACCATTGCCAGTATGTTTTTCCTCTGCGCTTCAAACGCAAGAAATGCTATGCAGGGAAAAACACAGAGCGACACCACAACAGCATTGCCTGCATATCCCATGTAATAGGCGATCCATGCCGCATAATAAATTACAACACAGAAAAGCGTCACCCTGATCCAACCGGCAACAATGCGCAGTTTCTCAGCTTTTACATTTTGCAATATGCAGAGCATTACAACCATTAGAACCTGACAGACTGACGCAACTCCATCTATGTACGGCGTCACAGATTCACTTCGCAAAACATCATGGGGTGCCGGAACAGCAAACCACACAAAATTGGGGAGCATGATGATAAGAAATAAAATAAGTCCCCATACATCAAATTTGACTCGGTAATCGTTTATCATGTTGGCTCCCTCTCGTTTTTTGCTGCTTTTATTTTCGCCGATTTGGGTCTGGATTGTCAAGGGGAATATGGAAAAAGCGAGCGGGACGTCCAGAGGCCGTCCCCTACGAAGTCAGTGCGTAGGGGACGGCGTCCTCGACGTCCCGTGCCGGAACTTTTCCGTTATCAGTTTTTCCTCCCCCGCTCCCGGTCAAACCGGCCGGCATGGGGAACGCTCTTTCTTCCGCCGTTAATATCCGGCGTCAGTGTGGAAGAAAACTCTGTGTCATTTTTTCC
>OMVL01000048.1 GCA_900314485.1 uncultured Eubacteriales bacterium | reverse complement strand
GTCAGCCGGAGCTGATTCAAAATCTCCTGCCCCGCCATGTCGCCCATGGACATCTGCTCCTCGTCGGGCAGGCTTCTGGTCGGCACTTGGACGCCAGCGCCGCTTTCCAATTCCTCCAGAATCGTTCTGGCTCTGGAGATGACCTTATTCGGCACGCCTGCCAGCTTGGCGACCTCGATGCCGTAGCTCTGGTCAGCCCCGCCCCGGACAATCTTGCGGAGGAAGATGATATCGTCACGCCGCTTCTTGGCTGCGATATTGTAGTTCCGCACGCCGGAAAGGCTCTCTTCCAGAACCGTCAATTCGTGATAATGGGTGGCAAAGAGGGTCTTCGCCCCCAGTTTTTTCTTGTCGGCGCAGTATTCCAGCACGGCGCGGGCGATGCTCATGCCGTCATAAGTAGACGTACCTCTGCCGATCTCGTCCAGAATGAGCAGGGAGCGGTTCGTCGCGTTTTTCAAAATCTCCGCCACCTCGCTCATCTCCACCATAAAGGTGGACTGTCCCCCCGCCAGATCGTCAGACGCTCCGATGCGGGTGAAAATCCGGTCTACCACGCCCAGCCTTGCAGACCTTGCCGGGACAAAGGAGCCGATCTGCGCCATGAGGCAGATCAGCGCCACCTGCCGCATATAGGTGGACTTGCCCGCCATATTGGGGCCGGTGATGATGGCCAGCGTCTCGTTTTTGCCGTCCATCACCGTGTCGTTCGGGACAAAAAAGCTGTCCTTCAACACCCGCTCCACCACGGGGTGCCGCCCGTCCACAATTTCAATACCCTCGGAGTCGTCCACCTGGGGCATGGTGTACTGGTTGCGGACGGCAACATCCGCCAGCGCCGCCAAAACGTCGATTTGCGCCACGGCGTCGGCGGTCTGCTGAATCTCGTCTGCGCGGGCAGCGCAGGCGTCCTTTAATTCCACAAACAGACGGTATTCCAAATCTCCGATGCGGTCCCTTGCGTTGAAGATGGTGTTCTCCAGATCCTTCAATTCCTGATTGATGAATCGCTCGTTGTTTGCAAGGGTCTGCTTGCGGACGTAGTCCTCCGGCATGTTGTCCACCTGGGCTCTCGGCACCTCGATGTAGTAGCCGAACACCTTGTTGTAGCGGACACGGAGCTGACGGATGCCGGTTTTCTCCCGCTCACGGGCTTCAATGTCGGCAATCAGGCCTTTGCTGTCGTTTAAAACGTGGTTGAGGTAGTCTACCTCCTCGTTGTAGCCCTCCCGGATCATGCCGCCCTCACGGACAAGGAAGGGCGGCTCGTCCACAATGGCGGCCTCCAATTTCTCCCGCAGCTCCGTGAGGTCGCAAAGCGCCCCGCTCAGCCCTTGCAGCAGAGGAGAGGACAGGCCGTCCAGCAGCTCCCGGATGCGGGGCACTTTGGAGAGCCCCACCCCCAAGGACTGCAAATCCTTGCAGTTGGTGTTGCCGTAGACGATGCGGCCGATGAGCCGCTCCAAATCCGTGACCTCCCGGAGGGTGAGGAGCAGCTCCTCCCGCACCACCAGATTGTCCACCAGATTGGCAACGGCGTTCAGTCTCCCGTTGATTTCCACCGGAGAGAGGAGGGGACTTTCCAGCCACTGGCGCAGCTTCCGGCCGCCCATGGCGGTGCGGGTCTTGTCCAGCACCCAGAGGAGACTGCCTTTCTTCTCTTTGCCCCGTAGGGTCTCGGTCAGCTCCAGATTCCGCCGGGCGGTCAGATCTAATTCCATAAACCGGTCGGCGGCGTAGTATTCCAAATGATTGATGTAGCTTAAATCCGTCTTCTGCGTCTCGTGGAGATAGCCCATCAGCGCTCCCGCCGCCTGCATCGCCCAGGGGCGTCCCGGGGGGAGTGCGCCGGGATTTTCAAACTGGCGCTCCACCGTCTCCCGGGCCTGCTCTGCCCGGAACCGGGCCTCGCCCGGCTGGCAGAGGCAGTTCAGCTTTTCCCTCATAAAGTCGGTCAGTTCCCTGTTTTCATAGCATTTTGGAGACAGAACCGCCTCTCTGGGGGCAAATTTGGCAAGCTCGTTGAGGGCGTGGCTCAGTGCGCCCTCCCCCGCAAAGCTGGTGACGGAGACCGCTCCGGTGGAGAGGTCGCAGAAGCAAAGCCCTGCTCCCCCTTCCTCCAGACAGATTGCGGCGATGTAGTTGTTCTTCGCCTCCTCCAGCATGGAGGACTCCACCACCGTGCCGGGGGTGACCACCCGGATGACCTCACGCTCCACCAGGCCCTTGGCCAGCGCCGGGTCCTCCGTCTGCTCGCAGATGGCAACTTTATAGCCCTTGCCGATCAATCGTGCCAGATAGGACTCATAGGAGTGGTAGGGCACGCCGCACATGGGGGTGCGCTCCTCCTCCGGCTTGCCCCTGTCACGGGTGGTCAGGGTCAGGTCCAGTTCCTCCGAGGCGGTCTTGGCGTCCTCGTCGAACATCTCGTAGAAGTCGCCCAGTCGGAAGAACAGCAGGCAGTCGGGGTATTGCTCTTTGATTTGCAGGTATTGCCTGCGCATGGGGGTGAGTTCGGCCATGGTTTGGGCTCCTTTTTCTGTCTAATCACATTCCTGTTGTCGGACGGGCGACCAAGGGTCGCCCCTACCCCGCAAATGAGGATCTTACCTGTGCCGGGTAGGGGCGAGCCGTGCTCGCCCGCCCGTTCATAACGAACTTCTGGAATCAGCGGGTCAGCCGCTCCACCGCTTCTTCTTTTGCGGAGACGAAAAACACGTCATGCCCCTGATTGCTCTCGTAGATGAAATCATGGAGGGGCTTGCTGGTGTATTTGGAATAGTCGCCTCAGATGGCGATGCGTCCGCCGTAGTTGATATACTTCTGCAAAATCTCCCCGGCGACGCCGGTGCTGAGGATGAAGAAGTCCTCAGTGACGCACGCCTTGTCGATGGCGATGTTCTTTGTCCCTGCCTCGTATTTGGCGCTCATCAGCAGGTCAAGGGCGGACTGGGTGTCGGTGATGATTTTCTCCGCACCGGTGACAACGGCGCAGGGGATATTATTTTTGAGGATGGTTTCGATGTGCATGGTTGGTCGTTCCTTTCGATTATTTCCCGATGAGATACTTCGCTCTCTCATAGTCCCGCTTTTTCACATAGATGATGTATTCATGGGAAAAATTGGCATTTTCTCCAAAGCTCCCGGTTCTCGCTCGGGTCATCTCTCCGCCAAGGGAGACGGTGGAATGGTTGACCACCTTCACCTGATAGTCAATGCCGCTTTCTGCCAGTGTGCGTCTGATTTCCGCCTGTCTGGCCATATCGTAGGTGACGGACAGCTCTCTGCGGTTGAAAATGGTAATCATAGTTTTGCCTCTTTCATACAAGCTCCCCAAACAGCGCCCAATTGGACGAACCGGTGATCTTCGCCTGCTGCCAGGTGCCGACGAGAGCCTTGTCCCCGTTCAGGTGCACCAGTCTGCCGCCGTCTGTGCGGGCAGTCAGCGTGTGCTTTCCGTCGGCGTTCTCCCCGTCCACCAGCACCCGCAGGGTCTTACCCACATAGGCGGCGTGCTTTTCGGCGGAGATTTGATTTTGCAGGGCCACCAGCCGCTGGAAGTTTCGGTTTTTCTCCTCTTTGCTCATGGGGTCGGGCAGCATCGCCGCCGGCGTCCCCTCACGGGGGGAGTAGATAAAGGTAAAGAGGGCGTCGTAGCGCACCTCCGCCAGGAGAGAGAGGGTGTCCTCAAACTCCTCGGTGGTCTCGCCGGGAAAGCCCACGATGATGTCAGAGGTCAATACGATGTCGGGCATCAGTTCTCTCAGCCTCCGAATCTCGTCCAGATAGGCCGCCCGGTCGTAATGGCGGTTCATGGCTTTCAAGACCCGGTCGTTACCCGCCTGCACGGGAAGGTGGAGCTGAGGGGCCACCTTCTCGCAACGCGCCATGGTCTCAAAGAGCTTTTGAGAGGCGTCCTTGGGGTGGCTGGACATGAAGCGGATCAGGAAGTCGCCGGGGACGGCGTTGACCATCTCCAAGAGGTCTGCAAAGTCAATGTCCAGTCCCAGATCCTTGCCGTAGGAGTTGACGTTCTGGCCCAAGAGGGTGATGTCCTTGCAGCCCTCCGCCGCTAATTGCCGCACCTCTTCCAAAATCCGCTCCGGCTCACGGCTCCGCTCCCGTCCCCGGACGTAGGGGACGATGCAGTAGGTACAGAAGTTGTTGCAGCCGTACATGATGGAGACCCAGGCTTTCAGCTTGCCCTGACGCACCACAGGGAGACCCTCGGCAATGCGTCCGGGGTCGTCCGGCGTCTCAAAGACCCGCTTCTGCTTGTCCAGCACCTGACTCAAAAGCTCCGGGAATTTCCACAGCACATGGGGGCCGAAAACCAGATCTACGTGACGGAAGGACTTTTTGATCTTCTCCGCCATGTGGGGCTCCTGCATGGCGCAGCCGCAAAGACAGATGATCTGGCTGGGCTTGCGGCGTTTCGTGTGGGTCAAAGCGCCCACGTTGCCCAGAACCCGCATCTCGGCGTGCTCCCGGACGGCGCAGGTGTTGATGACAATGACGTCCGCCTCACCCTCGTCCTCGGTAAAAGCGTAGCCCATCTCCGAGAGCATCCCCCGGATCTGCTCCGAGTCCGCCTCGTTTTGCTGGCAGCCGTAGGTGTCCACCATGGCAAGGGGCTGCTCCGGGAGACGGGAGATACGCTGGTACAGCTGCTGCCGAATTTCCCGCTGGCGGTCCAGCTCTTCGGCAGGGATCAATACGTCGTTTCGTTTCAAAGAAGTTCCTCCTAAACGGACAAATGCCGCTATAAATCCATATTAAAAGCATTATAGCACGTTTAAGGGGCGGGCACAAGGAAAAAGGAACGGCCGTGGCCGTTCCAAGGGTGGCTTTTTGATTGTTGATTACTTTTCCGCCGCCATGACCTTATCCACCCGTCTCTGGTGCCGTCCGCCCTCAAACTCGGTGGTGAGGAACACATCGACGATCCGCTCGGCCATCATGCTGCCGATCATCAGCGCTCCCATGGCAAGACAATTGGCATCGTTGTGGCGGCGGGTCATCTCAGCAGAATACGGCTCGCTGCACAGGGCGCAGCGGACACCCTTGACCTTGTTCGCCGTAATGGAAATTCCGATGCCGGTGGAGCAGATGACGATGGCACGGTCCACCTCGCCGTCAGAGAGCTTTTTTGCCGCAGCATAGCCGAAGTCAGGATAGTCGCAGCTGTCGGTGCTGTAGGTGCCCATATCCACCACCTCATGGCCCTTCTGGGTCAGGTAGTTTTTGATGTGCTCTTTCAGTGCAAATCCGCCGTGATCGGCGCCCATGGAAATTTTCATATCTGTCTCCTCCTGTTTTTTCGTCTCTCTGTTTATTTTACCTGCTTGCCGTCGATCCAAACCCTTTCAACGGCAGTGCCAAGCTCCAAAATATCCCCGTCTGCGACCACAAGATCCGCATCCTTGCCCACAGTAATGGAGCCTACCCGGTCTGCAATGCCGGCAATTTTGGCAGCGTCTATGGTGATGGCCCCCAGGGCCTTCTCCCGGTCAAGTCCCGCCCGCACCGTCAGCGCCGCGGCCAGGGGCAGGTACTGAATGGGATTTTCCGGGTGGTCGGTGCACACGGCAACGGGGATGCCGGCTTTTCTCAGCAGGGCGGCATTCTCCGTCACCTGTCCGGCCAGCTCCGGCTTGCTCCGGTCGTTGATGACAGGGCCGGTGATGACCGGGTATCCGCTCTCCGCCAGCAGCTCGGGGATAAGATGCCCCTCGGTGGCGTGGACAATGACGGCATCCAGACAGAACTCCTTGGCGATGCGGACGGCGGTGGCAATGTCGTTTGCCTTATGGGCGTGGAAGTGGGCGGGGAGTTTTCCTTGCACCACCGGAACCAACGCTTCCAGCCTGGCGTCAAAGGCAGGACTTTCTCCCCTTTCCCGCCTGTGAAGGTACTCCCGTGCTTTGGTCAGCTCTTCCCGAATGAGGGCGGCAATGGCCATGCGAGTGGCGGGAGATCGGCCCTGGCCCTTATAGGCGGACTTGGGATTTTCGCCCAGGGCGAACTTCATGGCCGCCGGAGCCTTGAGGATCATCTCGTCCACCCAGCGGCCCGCCGTCTTGACGGCGGCAAACTGGCCTCCGATGGCGTTGACGGAGCCTGGGCCGGTGAGCACGGTGGTGATGCCCGCCTCCCGGGCCTCCTGAAAGCAGCGGTCCAGAGGGTCGATGCTGTCAATGGCCCGGAGGTGGGGGGTAAGGGGATCGGTAGATTCGTTGCCGTCCCGGCCCTCCGCGCCCACACTGTCGCCGAACATACCCACATGGCAGTGGGCGTCGATCAGACCGGGATAGAGATATGCGCCGCTTAAATCCAGCCCTTCACCTGCCGGGCAGTCCTCCGCGGGGCCTAAGGCTGTGATTTTTCCATCCTCAAAGGCCACATAGCCCCGCTCAATGGGGGGGCGGTCCATGGGGAAAATGCGGATATTTTTCAGGATCATGGCGATCCCCCTCTCTTCGACAAAAGTAGAATTTGACAAGGGCGGCTTCTCATTGTAAGATGAACATGCAGCTCACCAATGTGAAGCCCATTGGAGTTCTTCGGAACTCGCTCCATTCTCCCCGGGGAGACGATCGGAAGCTGTGATCCTCCCCTTTGACGCCGCCGTATAATGGCGGCGTTCTTTTTTCGCAAAAACTGCCGCACAGGTGTTGCCCGTGCGGCAGAAAATGGCATAGTCTGTCCCTGTATCAGCCTCTGCGGCTGCGGCGGGGACGGCGGCTCTCGCCGCCCCGATTCAGGTTGGACTGACGGCTCTCGGACTCGGAGAGGAAATGCTTGACCATGTCGTCAAAGGACTGGGGCTCCCGCTCTCTGGCAGGACCTCTGTCCTTGCCGGGGGTGCGGTTAAAGCCGCCGCCCTGGCCGGGTGCGGGACGGCCTGCCGCAGGGGCAGGGCGGGCGCCCTGGGGCCGGGGACCTGCCGGACGGGCAGGGGGAGGGGCAGTCTTCTTGATCGACAGATTGATGCGGCCGTTGTCGTCAATGCCGATGAGCTTGACCTTGACCTCCTGTCCCACGCTGAGCAACTCGTTCACGTCGCTGACATAGGTATAGGCGATCTCAGAAATATGTACCAGTCCGGACCGGCCACCGGGCAGCGCCACAAATGCGCCGAATTTGGTGATCCCAGTGACCTTTCCGTCTAAAATGGACCCGACTTCCAACTCCATAGGTGTTCTCTTTCCTCTCTTGCTCGAACAGTCCGTCTCTCTCCTTACGTCTGTTCAGTTGGTGGTATCGTAGAAGATGACTTCACCGGACTCCAGCAGGCCCAGCTTGTCCTTGGCGACTGCCAGAACGGTATCCGGGTCATTACTGTTTTCGATGTTATCCTGGAGGGCGGCGTTGATCTCCTGCTGCTGATCCACTGCGGCCTGGTAAGCGGCCAGCTCGACCTCTGCGGCCTGAATGCGGCTGCGGATGTTGAGCAGGGTGATGGCGGTGAAGACCAGCAGGACGAGCACGACGACCTTGGCCAGAAAGCTGCTGCGCTTGAACTTCACAGTTTCCATCCTCCTTTGCGCTGCCGGGGAGCATGCGCTCCAATTCTCCTGCAAATAGCAACTCTACTATAAACCATTTCTTCCAATAATGAAAGTGATTTTTGAGAATTTTACAAATTTTTTTCAGTTCTGAACAGATTTTCCTGAGAGGAAGCAGGAGATAATGGAGCACTTTTCCAATCATTCGGGCAATCTGCTCCTCCACCGGCAGCAGCACCGGGCTCAGGACCCCCAGATAGGTCCCGCAGCCCAGGGCCAGAAACAGGGCGTCCCACCCCCGGAGCAGACCCGTTCCCGTCTGAAGGGCAACGGCTACCAGGCCCGCCGCCGGAACGCACCAGAAGAGCAGGTCCAGCAGGACGCCCGCCGCTCTCCCCCTCCACCTATGCCGGCAGAGGCGCAGCAGGTCATATACCGCCCCGGAGACCGCCCCCAGCAGCAGACTGATCCCCAGCCCCCGGAGCTGGAGGGCAACTTCGACCTCCACCGGTCAGCCCAGCAGCCGGGAGAAAAAGCCGCCCTTTTCCCGGGGCGCTTCGTAGGAGATGGCGTCGATGCTCCCCTCCACCTTTAAGTCGCCCCCATCCAGACTCAGCTGCTCAATGTGCAGATCCTCACCCCGGACGATCAGCTCCCCCTGGCAGGTGGACATGACGATCTGATTTTCGTCAAAGCTCTCCACCTCCTCCACGCCGGAGACCGCCAGACGGCTGCGGTTTTCCAGCAGGATGTGATGGCTTGTCTCGGTGGGCAGAGTGTTTTGGTTGTAGGTCATAGCAAGTCCCCCTTTGGCATTGTCCGTACATGATATGCCAAAGGGGAATACGATAGAACAGGGACAGGTGGTGACCTGTCCTCTCATCCACCAGCCCTAACTCAGCCCAGCAGCTCCTCCATCTCGTCCAGCAGCCGGTCAAACAGCTCCAGAGCTTCATTGACGGGCTGGGGCGTTGCCATATCCACCCCGGCGCCCCGCAGCAGCGTAATGGGATCGGCAGAGCAGCCGCCGGAGAGGAATTTCACATAGTCCTTCACTGCCTGCTCTCCCTCTTTCAGAATACGGCGGGAGAGGGCAATGGCGGCAGAATAGCCGGTGGCGTACTGATAGACGTAGAAGTCGTAGAAGAAGTGGGGGATCCTCGCCCACTCCAGGGCGATCTCGTCGTCCACCACGATGTCCGGGCCGAAATAGTCTGCGTTCAGCTGGCGGTAAAGATCACACAGGGCGTCCGCCGTCAGCCCCTCGCCCCGCTGGGCCATCTCGTTGATCTTCAGCTCGAACTCGGCAAACATGGTCTGGCGGTAGAGGGTGGTGCGGAACTGCTCCAAAAAGTAGTTGATGAGATAGGCCCGCTCCCGGCGGTCAGTGGTCTTTGCCAGCAGGTGCTCCATCAAAAGGGCCTCGTTACAGGTAGAGGCCACCTCGGCCACGAAGATGACGTAGTCGGCGTAGGCCACCGGCTGGTGCTTGTTGGAGTGGTAGGAGTGGATGGCGTGGCCCATCTCGTGGGCCAGGGTAAAGACATCGTTCAGGGTGTCATGGTAATTCAAAAGAACAAAGGGATGGACCCTCGCCCCGGCGGAATAGGCCCCGGAGCGCTTGCCTGTGTTTTCATACACGTCGATCCAGCGGTTACGGAAGCCCTCCCGCAAAATTTTGAGGTAGTCCTCCCCCATGGGGGCAAGGGCCTCCTCCACCAGTTTTTTGCCCTCCTCGAAAGGAACCGTCATGTCCACATCCCCCACAATGGGGGTATAGAGGTCGTAAAAGTGCAGCTCGTCCACGCCCAGCAGCTTTTTCCGCACAGCGGTGTAACGATGCAGCTTGGGGAGGTTGGCCCGGACGGCGGAGATCAGATTATGGTAAACCTCTACCGGCACCTCGTTTGCGTCCAGTGCGGCAGCCAGAGAGGAGGGGTACTTTCTGGCCCGGGAGAAGAACAGCAGCTGCTTTGCCTGGGCGGAGAGAACGGCGGCGCTGGTATTGCGGAACTGGCGGTAAACGGAGTAGAGCTGCTCAAAGGCGGACTTCCGGAGCGTCCGGTCCTGACTGTACATGAGGGGGATATAGCTGCCGTGGGTAACAGGGTGGGCGTTCCCCTGGCTGTCAATGGCGTCGGGGAAGGTCATATCGGCGTCATTGAGCATGGAGAAGATATTGTCCGGGCCCTCGCTCAGCTCCCCGGCGCTGGCCAGCAGGGTCTCCTCGGCAGGGGAGAGAATGTGGGCTCTTCTCCGGCGGACCTGCTCCAGCTTGCGGCGGTAGAGGGCCAGATCCGGAGTCCGGGCGTACCAGCTCTCCAGCGTCTCGTCAGAGATGGCCAATATCTCATTGTCCTCATAGGAGCTGGCGGTGTTGATCTCCACCAGAAGGGCGGTGAGCTGGGCCATCATGTCCTGATACTTTGCCACTCTGGTGTCCTCGTCCCCTTTGCGGGCGGCGTACTCCAGGAGGTCCATCAGGGCAACGCTCATTTCGTCCTCCAGCTTCATGGAGGACAGGAGTGTCTCGGCGCTCTCCCCCAGATGTCCTTCCAGCGCCTTGATGCGGGGGAGGAATTCCTTCGCCTCCCCCAAAGCGGACTGCCACGCCTCGTCAGAGGGGAAGAGGTCCTCAATGGCCCAGGTATAGGCCTTTTGCTGTTCGCTGCGTTCCATGATATTCCTTCCTTTCCGTAAGCGTTTTAGAGGAGAGACCGGACCAGCCGGACGGCCACCCCAAGGATGTGGGCGTTTCCCGTCTCAAAATCACTGACCGGGACGATATACGGCTCATAGGCGGCGTTCTCCGGCTGGAGGATGACCCAGTCCCCCTGACGGCGAAAGCGCTTCAGGGTGGCGTCCTCCTGCCGGAGGATGCAGGCCACGATCTGGCCGTTCTCCGCCTCGGACTGCTGATGGATCAGGACCAGGTCGCCTGTGTGGATGCCTGCATTGATCATGCTGTCCCCCGACACCCGGAGGTAAAAGTACTCCCCCGGCTCAGACACGTCGGCGGCGGCATAGCCCTCGATCTGCTGCCGGGCAATGGCAGGGACGCCCGCCTTGATGACCCCCAGAATGGGGATCATGGTCTCCCCCGGCGGACAGGCAGAGCCTGCGTCCCGGCTCTCTCTGGGCACGTCATAGCCCTGAAGCCACAGGGGATCTACCCCCAGACGGACCGCCATCTCCGTGGCGATGCCCGCCTTCGGCTCCCGCTGGCCAAGGACATAGCGGTTTAAGGTCTGGGGCTTCATGCCCAGCAGCTTGCCCAGCGCCTCGTAGTTCAGCTCCCGCTCCTCCATAAGGATACGCAGGCGCCTCCCCAGCTGTTCCTGCTTTTCCATCTG
>OMVL01000063.1 GCA_900314485.1 uncultured Eubacteriales bacterium | reverse complement strand
CTTGGTGGAGATGGCATATTTGAAGCAGGAATGGGCAAAGGACTTAATCGAGGAGTCCTTATTAAACTGGCCCTGAATGACGCCGGGACACTCGAAGTCGTAGATGGTCTGCTCCATCTGAACGCTGCCGTCCTCGGAGACAAAGCTCAGCGTCGCCTTGCCCTTGCAGGGCACCCGGTACTCCGACGCCTTATAGACATCGCCAAAGGCATGACGGGCAATGGTGATGGGCTCCTTCCAGGTCTTGACCACGGGAGAGATGCCCTTTACCATGATGGGGGCACGGAAGACTGTGCCGTCCAGAATGGCCCGGATGGTGCCGTTGGGGCTTTTCCACATCTGGGAGAGGTTGTACTCCTTTACCCGCTGGGCATTGGGGGTGATGGTAGCGCACTTGACCGCCACACCGTACTTCTTATTGGCGTTGGCAGCGTCGATGGTCACCTGATCCTTCGTCTCCTCCCGATGGACCAGACCCAGGTCATAGTACTCTGTCTTGAGGTCTACAAAGGGCAGGATCAGCTCGTCCTTGATCTGTTTCCAGAGGATGCGGGTCATCTCGTCGCCGTCCATCTCCACCAAAGGGGTGGTCATTTTGATTTTTTGCATCTGTACTTCCTCATTTCCTGCGGGCATTCCGGCTTTTGGCCGGGCATATTCCTAAATTCTGCAATTAGTATAATTCAAAAATTCATCCTTTGCAAGTGTCACACCCGAATCTCCCGAAAAACCTGCCCGATCTTTTCGTTGATAGTGAGGTCGGCGTATCGGTCATAGGGCGTGGGCTGGAGATTGATAAGCACCAGCTTATTGCCCTTATAATAGTTGACCAGTCCCGCCGCCGGATAGACCACCAGAGATGTGCCGCCGATGATAAGCATATCCGCCTTGCGAATGTGTTCGACCGCCCGGTACATGACAGAATCATCCAGCGCCTCCTCATAGAGCACCACATCCGGCTTGATGATGCCGCCGCAGGCGCAGCGGGGCACGCCGTCGCTCTCGGCCACTGCCTCCACGCCGTAGAATTTGCCGCAGCTTTCGCAGTAGTTCCGCAGCACCGAGCCGTGCAGCTCCAAAACCTCTTTGCTCCCCGCCTTCTGGTGGAGGCCGTCGATGTTCTGGGTGACCACCGCCTTCAGCTTTCCTGCCTGCTCCAGCTCGGCCAGCTTTTTGTGGGCGTCGTTGGGCCGGGCCTGAAGGGGGAGCATCTTATCCCGATAGAAGCGGAAGAATCCCTCCGGGCGGCGCATAAAGTAGGTGTGACTCAGAATCGTCTCCGGCGGCTCGCTGTATTTCTGGTTATACAGTCCGTCCACGCTGCGGAAGTCCGGCACGCCGCTCTCAGTGGAGACGCCCGCCCCGCCAAAAAAGACAATATACTTGCTCTCGTCGATCCACTGCTGCAGCTGTTCCAGTTTTTCCATAGAAAATGCCCCTTCCTGAAATTTTACAAATTTCTAAATAATCCGTTCATTGGATTGACAAAAGTCCTCTTGGTCGTTAAGATTATTATGAATCATTTTTCGACCACATTCAACCATTGATTTTAGAAATGGAGATAAAAGCTATGAAAAAATGTCCTGTCTGTGGTGTCGAGCATTCCGACATCATCTCCGTCTGCTCCATCTGCGGCAGTCCCCTGACCAGTGTGGAGAACGTCCCAGACGCTCCCGCTCCCGAGCCCGCGCCTTCCTCGGCTCCCGCTGCACCCGCAGGGGAGGCTGCGTTCTCTGCTGCGGATATTCAGGCCGCAGTCTCCTCCGTAGTCAACGCCACGGTGGAGGAGCACAAGTCCGCCCCCTCTGCCGCAGAGGATTTTGACGACAACTCCCCCTTCGTGGTCAACGCCATGAAGGACAGCAGCGCTCAGCCCTCCAAGGCGCCCGAGCGGCACAGCGCACCCCGCCGGGGCGCTTCCGGTCGGAAGGCAGCTCCCAAAAAGCAGCCCGCCCCCAAGAGCGAGCCCGCCAATGACGCCATTGACACCACTGCCGTGGCCGCCGTCTCTGCGCAGAAGGTCTATGAGGCCACTCAGAACGCCATTAACGCCCGCAATGCCCAGAAGCCGCAGGAGGAGACGCCCGAACAGGCGGAGTGGAGCCAGCGGAAGCACAAGCGGAAGGAAGGATCCAACGGCCCGATCATTGCCGCCTGCGCCCTGGTGCTGCTGCTCATTATCGCCCTGCTTATCTTCGCGGTGAAAATGCTCTTCGGCGGCGACAACGGCGTAAAGCCCAACGACACGAACAACAACAGCACCGTCTCCGACGACCTCACCCCCGGCAGCGAGGGCGGGCAGAACAGCACCACCATCCTCCCTGAGACTGACCCCAACGCCGAGGACAATACGGACGATCCCGCAAATACCGAGGATCCGGATGCCAACACACCGGATGACAACGGGAATACCGACGATCCCGACGCCAGCGTCATCAGCGGCAACAGTGACAGCGACACCCCCACCGAGCAACCGGATGAGTCCGATACCGAGGAGCCTGCCGAGGCGCCTGCTGACAACAACGGAAACGATAACGACGAGCCTCAGCCCGTAGCAGTCCCCTCTGAGCTGCCCGCCATCACCGACAAGGACGACACGGTCTATGCCACCGCCGCCGTCAATGTCCGTGACTACCCCAGCGCACAGACCAGCAATGTCATCAACGTTCTCTCCGCCGGCCAGGCGGTGAAGCGCACCGGAGTCACCTCCACCGGCTGGAGCCGGGTGGAGCTGTCGAACGGCACCATTGGCTACGTCTCCAACAGCTACCTCTCCACCTCCAAGGACGGGGCACAAAACAACGACAACAACAGCGGCAACAGCTCTGTTGCCTATACCAATAACGACGTCAACGTCCGCAAGGAGCCGGGCGGCGACATTATCGGCACGCTGGCCAAGGGCACCGAGGTGAAAACCGGCGCTGTCTCCGGCAACTGGACCCAGGTCACCGCAGGCGATCTCACCGGCTATGTCTATTCCAGCTATCTGACTGCCTCCGGCAACAGCGGCAATTCCGGCAGCGGCGAGCAGCCCAAAGTCACCGTTAAGGAGACAGGGGACACGGTCTATGCCACCTCCGGCGTAAACGTCCGTGACTATCCCAGCTCCTCCACCGGAAATGTAGTGGCCACCCTGACCAAGGGCCAGGCTGTGGAGCGTATCGGCACCACCGCCAACGGCTGGAGCCAGATCAAGGTGGGCAGCATCACCGGCTATGTCTACTCTGGCTATCTCTCCACCTCCAAAGACGGAGGCAGCGGCAACAACAATAACAGCAGCGGCGGCAACAAGAGCAGCGGCTACATCCTCCCTGACACCGGCACTCGGAACTACACCAAGGACGAGCTGAAGAGCCTGTCCAAATCTCAGCTTCGTCTGGCCCGGAACGAGATCTACGCCCGCCACGGCAGAAAGTTCAACACCGCCGACCTGAAGGAGTATTTCGAGGGCAAGAGCTGGTATTCCGGCACTATTGACGCCGCAACCTTTGACGCCAACGTCTCCAACTACCTTAACAGCTACGAGCTGGCCAACCTGAAGCTGATTCAGGAACTGGAGAACGGCTGATCTCCGAAAGATCCATATAATTGTAACCTCCCGGAAGCGAACCGCTTTCGGGAGGTTGATTTTTTGATATGAATTTACTTTTCTTCCCCGACAAACCCAATGGCGATCCCCGGCCCTCGCTCCTCGAGCAGCTCCAGCGCCTGTTTTACCTCTTCTTTCCTGTCCGCTTCCAGCTTTTTCAGCCTGCCGTCCGGCAGGACGAGGACCAGATAATGGGTCACAAAGGACTGCCGGCAGCAGCCCATCATGGACGAACAGTCCTCCTCCCGGCGGTAGGCCCTGGCGACGGCGGAAAAGGGCAGGTAGTCCACGCCGCCCAACAGTCTGGTATAGTAGACGCACTGCCGGCCCACTGCCAGCCGTCCCAGCCGGTCCGCCCCGGCGTAGTCCTGCCTCAGCACCTCAGCGGGCAGCTTTTCCGCTATTGCCTTCCATCTCGGCTCCATGTTCCTCACCTTCTATCTAAATTTACCAAAAAGATCGGCGAACGCTCTGGCAGCGTAATAGACCGGGTTTTCCATGGTCTTTGCCACATTTTCCAATTCCTTTCGAATGGGGATCTGCTGAGGGCAGTGCCGCTCACACTTGCCGCATTTGACGCAAAGACTGGCGTTGCTCCGCTTTCCCCGGAGGGTGGTACACATGAAATACTCCTTCATTCCGGTGTAGAACCCCTCGGTGTACCTGGCATTGTAGCCCCGGAAGCAGCCGGGGATGTCCACCCCCTGGGGGCAGGGCATGCAGTAGCCGCAACCGGTGCAGCCCACCTTAATCTTCTCGTTAATGGCGCTCTTCACGTCCTCGTACATCCGGAAGTCCGTCTCGGTCAGCTCGCCCACGCCGGCGTCTGCGGCAATGCGGCAGTTTTCCTCCACCATGTCCAGACTGTTCATACCGGAGAGGACCACGGTGACACCGGGCTGATCCCAAAGCCAGCGCAGGCCCCATTCGGCAGGAGACCGCTTCGGCTCTGCCTCGGCAAAGCGCTTTACCGCCCTGTCCGGCAGCTGGTTCACCAGCCGTCCGCCCCGGAGGGGCTCCATAATGATGACGGGGATCCCCTTCTCCGCCGCCCGCTCCAGGCCCTTACGGCCTGCCTGGGTGTGCTCGTCGATATAGTTATACTGGATCTGGCAGAAGTCCCAGTCGTAGTTCTCCAGCAGCTCCAGGAAAGTGCCGGTATTGCCGTGGTAGGAAAAGCCGATGTTTCGGATGGCGCCGGAGGCCTTTTTCTCAGCGATCCACTGGGCAATCCCCAGTCCCTTCAGCCGATTCCATGTGGTGACATCGGGGAGCATATGCATCAGGTAGTAGTCCACATAGTCCGTTTGGAGACGCTGGAGCTGCTCCTGAAAGTACCGCTCCACGTCCTCGGGCTTTTTGATCAGGTACTGGGGCAGCTTGGTGGCGATGTGGATGCTCTGTCGCAAGCCATGCTTTGCCAGAATTTCGCCCAGCGCCCGCTCGCTGTCGGGGTAGATATAGGCAGTGTCAAAATAGTTGACCCCCGCCCGGACAGCGGAGAGCAGCTGCTCCTCCGTGGCGGACATGTCCGTTTTACCGTGGTTCTTTTGAAAGCGCATGCAGCCAAAGCCAAGCTGGGAGAGCTGCTCTCCGTGCCGGTCGGTCCGGTATTTCATCGGTCAGTCCTCCAGTCCTTTGGCGTGGTCAAAGGGCCAGAAGCAGAAGACCGCTCTGCCGATGACATAATCCTCGTCTATCAGTCCCAGGGCCGTGGTGAATCGGCTGTCCGTGGAGTGGTTGCGGTTGTCGCCCATGACGAAGATACTCCCCTCCGGCACCTGAACACGCACAACGTCTCCCCTTGGAAGCATGGGGTCTCCCCCCTCCTCCGGCTGCAGGTCGTTCAGGTTGATATACGGCTCGGTCAGGCGCAGGCCGTCCACATAGACGGCATTGTTGTCATAGTCCAGCTCCACCGTCTGTCCCCCGGTGGCAATGACCCGCTTGATGATCGTCTCCCGGATCAGCTCCGTCTCCTTGTGGATGACAACGATGTCCCCGGTCTCCAGCTCGCCGTGGATGCGCAATGCGACCAGCAGATCGCCGTCGTGAAGAGTGGGATACATGGAATTGCCCACCACCACAATCAGCTGGGCGGCAAACTGAAAGACCAGGATCACCACCGCCAGGACGCAGACCAGCATCTTCAACTCGTGGAAAATCTCCTGCTGCCAGGTGCCAGGCCAGCGGTCCGTGGTGGGCTGTTCCGCATGTTTTGTCTCTTCCATAGTCATGTTCTCCATTGCAGTATCAGAGCAGGAGCTGTCTCACTGCGAGACAGCGCTTTTCTTTGGTATCGACGGTAAATACCGCCGCCTCCAGCTTACATGGGCCCTCTGCCGCCTCGTAGCGCCGGGGCAGTCCGCCCAGGAATTTGTTGATGGACAGTTCCGGACGAATGCCCAGAATCGACCGGGCGGGGCCGGTCATGCCCAGATCGGTAATGTACCCCGTCCCCTTGGCGCTGGCCCGTCCGTCCAGATACCAGCCCATGGCCAGCTTTTCGCTGGTGGCCTCCGCATGAAAGTCCACCAGAATGACATCCGCCTTCATCTCGGCCAACACCTGATCCGCCACGGTAAAGGGGTTGTCCGGATTGGGATCCATGGACACACGGCCGATCAGGTTGACCACGCCGATACGCAGTCCCTGGGGCCCGTCATAGACCCCCCAGCCCCGGCCCGGCACCCGCTTGGAAAAGTTGGCCGGGCGCAGAAGATAGGGGCTGGCGTCCAGCATATCCGTGATACGGATCTTGCCCCAGGTGTGGTTGCCCAGGGTGATGACATCCGCACCGGCGTCCAGCATCCGCCGGGCCTGCTCTGCTGTCACACCCACGCCGGAGGCGTTCTCTCCGTTGACGACGGTGAAGTGGATGTTCCTCTCCCGTCGGATCCGGCGCAGGCTGCGCTCCAGATAGTCCAGTCCTCCCTCGGAAACGACGTCTCCAACGGCAAGTATGTTCAAAGTCATAGCTCCGCTCACTTTCCAAATGAATAAATATAGTATATCCTTTTCCGGGCCGTTGTGCAATCTCTTTTCCCCAGGGGATTTCCTGTTCTTCGCCCCTGTTTTCCAGTTTTTTCCTGTTTCTCAACAGAATTCGACAAATTTTTTCGCTTCCGCCTGATATGATAACAGCATCCCCCAAGCAGCCCGCCGTTTTTCAAAAGAACAGCCGGACCGCCCATGCCGCCGCCAGAAATCCCACCAGATCGGCGCACAGGGCTGCCGGGACGGCATAGCGGGTCTTGTGGATGCCCACAGCGCCGAAATAGACGCTGATGGTATAAAACGTGGTCTCGGTGGAGCCCAGCATCACCGCCGCCGTTCGGCCTGCAAGTGAGTCCGGCCCGTAGGTCTGCATCAGCTCCGCCCCCAGCCCCAGGGCTCCGCTTCCGCTCATGGGCCGGATGAGAAGCAGGCCCACCGTCTCCGGCGGAATGCCCACCAGCGTCAGCGCCGGTCCCAGCAGCTCTGCCGCCCAATCCAGAAAGCCGGAGGCCCGGAGCATGGAGATGGCGGTCATCAGCCCAATGAGGTTGGGCAGGATGCGCAGCAGGATGGAAAGGCCCTCCTTTGCTCCCTCTCCCAAAGTCCGGTATACGTCCACCCGTTTTCTCATCCCTGCCAGCCCCGCCGCAAGGAGGATGCCGGGGAGCAGCAGGGCAGTCAGGCCGCTCATATCCGCCTCCACAGTCTGGCAAACAGCCGGGCCGCCAGAATTCCCGCCGTCACCGAGCAGGCGGAGGCCAGCCAGACCGCCGGCAGGATGTCAAAGGGCGTCTGGCTCCCCGCCCCGCTGCGTACAGCGGCAATGGTGGTGGGGATGAGCTGTATGGAGGCAGTATTGCAGACCACCAGCATGCACAGGGCATCGGATGCCACGCCGGGGGACCGCTCCGCCATGCCCCTGGCCGCCTGAATACCCAGAGGGGTGGCGGCATTCCCCAGCCCCAAAAGGTTGGCGGAGACATTGGCGGAGATCGATTCCATCACAGTGTCATCTCCGTGAAAGGCCGGGTAGAGCCGGCCCAGCACGGGGCGGAGCAAACCACTCAGTTTTTCCAGGCCGCCGCTCTCCCGCAGCACTGCCATCACTCCGGTCCACAGACAGAGCGGCCCTGCCATGGAAACGCAAAGCTCCACGGCGCTCTGCGCCCCCGTGCCGGCTGCGGCGGAGACCTCCGCTATTGTCCCGTTTTGCCAGCCGAACAGCAGGCTCAGGCCCACCATAATCACCCAAATCCAGCTCATTGCCATGGTCATCCCCCCTGCCACACTGTATGAGCCGCATTTTTAAAGAATTCTTTTAACTTCTTAAAAACCGGTTGACTGACCCTTTTCCGGTGGTAGAATAGGAGCATCCAAATTTTACCGCCTATCGTGCCGAATCCGGTCGATTCAGCACGGAACATAGATTGGGGGAAACTGCCCATATGCAACGAGACGAACTGGAATGGCGCCGCAGACGTCAAAAACGGCGTCGGCATCGTCAGCAAAAGCAGCATGCGCTGCACCTTCTGGCGGTAGTGCTCATTCTGGTTTGCAGCGTATTTGCCGGCGCATCCGCCATTCATTACTATACCAGCCATCCGCCCGTGACCTCCGCCGCCCCGTCTATACGGACCTGTCTCCGGGTCTATGTCAACAATGTCGTTCTGGCACGGGAGGCACAGGAGGCCCAGAGCGAACCGGAGTCGGATCCGGAGCCTGTGGTACCGGTTGACCCCAACAGCATCATCTATCTCACCTTTGACGACGGTCCCAGCAGTCAGGTGACCCCCACCGTTCTGGACGTGCTGGAGCGCAACGACATTCAGGCCACCTTTTTCATTATGGATTACAGCGAGGAAAATCTGCCCATTATCCAGCGCATTTTAGCGGGCGGAAATACCATCGGTATCCACGGCAAAAGCCATGACTATGCCAAATGCTACGCCGAGGAGGACGCCTATTTGGACGGCGTGGCCCAGGTCCGGCAGCATCTGTACGCTGACACCGGATACGACGCCTTCTGCATCCGCTTCCCCGGCGGCAGCTCCAACACCATCAGCCGGCAGTATAATGAGGGTATTATGACCCGGCTGGTGGCCAAGGTGAATGACTCCGACCTGGAGTACTTTGACTGGAATGTGGACTCTCAGGACGCCACCGGCAACGGCATTCCCGCCGAGACGCTGGCCGCCAATGTCACAGACAATCTGGTCAAGGGCAGGGGCAATGTCGTGCTCCTGCACGACGCCAGCAGCAAGGCAACCACGGCAGAGTCTTTGCAGAGCATCATCGACTATGCCAGAGCCAACGGCTTCTGCTTCAAAGCTATTACACAGGATACCCCTCCTGTCCATCACCGGGTCTATAATTGATTAACAAGAAAGGAACTCTGTCATGAAAGCCACCGGAATCGTTCGCCGTGTTGACGAATTAGGCCGCATCGTCCTCCCTATCGAACTTCGCCGCACCTTGGAGATCGAGGAGCGGGACGCCTTGGAAGTGTATGTGGACGGTGCGTCCATTGTCCTGAAAAAATATCAGCCCGCATGCATCTTCTGCGGCAACGCTAAAAACGTCGCCGCCTATAAGGGCAAGAACATCTGCCCCGCCTGCCTGCGGCAGCTGAAATCCCTGTAACAACATGAAAAAACACCGCCTGTCTGCGCATCCGGCAGACAGGCGGTGTTGTCATTTCTCTGTTTATTCCTTTGTAACGGATAGCTGATACAGCTCGTTTTTCGGCAGCCCTGTCTCCTTTGCAACCTGCTTGACAGCATCTTTCATCCGTACCCCGGATGCATACAGCTCCCTGGCTCTGCGGACGCCCTCCTCCAGGGAGATCGGCTCCTCTTCTGCAGGCTCAGCTCCCTCCACGATGAGGACAAACTCCCCCTTGGGCTGATTTTCCTCGTACCAGTCCACCGCCTCGCCCAGCGTTGTCCGGCGCACCTCCTCGTGACGCTTTGTCAGCTCCCGACAGAGGGAGATGCGGCGCTCTGCTCCAAATGTGTCCCGCAGGTCTTTCAGCGTGGAAAGCAGCTTGTGGGGCGCCTCATAGAAGATCATCGTCCGCTCCTCACAGATGAGGGAGTCCAGATGGCGGCGGCGGTTTTTTTTGTTCATGGCCAAAAATCCCTCAAAGGTAAACCGCCCGGTGGGAAGGCCGGAGACGGCCAGTGCCGTCACCAGTGCGCATGGGCCGGGAATGGCCACTACGTCCACTCCCGCTTGGGCGCACAGGGCGACCAGCTCCTCTCCCGGGTCGCTGATGGCGGGGGTGCCCGCATCGGTGACCAGGGCACAGCTCTCCCCCGCCAGCAGCCGGGACAAAATGGCAGGTCCGCTGGTCTCGGTATTGTGTCGGTAGTAACTCACCATGGGCTTTTTGATGGAGAGATGGTTGAGAATTTTCAAGGAGACTCTGGTATCCTCGGCGGCAATAAAGTCCGCCTGAGCCAGGGTGTCTATGATCCGCTGGGACAGGTCCCCCAGGTTGCCGATGGGCGTGGGGACCAAATAGAGCGTTCCGGCCATGGTAATTACCTCCGTATCAGAACAGGCAGCCACTCCAGCCCGGGCCTTCCCTGGGCCGCTGCCTCGACTAAGATCAGGTTAGGGGCCTGCCCCGGGGCGGACTGGACGCACCGCAGACGCTTCGGCTCCAAATTGCAGGCAGTAAGCTGGTGAAATAGCCCATTTATATCCCAGGGACGGCAGCAGAGAGCAAACCTGCCTCCGTTTTTCAGCAGGCGGCGGGCCGCCCGGCACCAGGGCAGAAAGCCCTCTCCCGTCCGGGCAATGCCGCGGCTGCCGGAGGCAGTTTTCCCGGCCATCGAGCTGAAATAGGGCGGGTTTGCAATCACCAGATCATAGCTGCCCCAGGGAAAGGTTGAGGGCAGTTGGGCAACGTCTGCCTGAACGATGGTCCCGCTCAGGCCGTTTTGGGCCAGGTTCTCCCCTGCCAGTTCGGCGCAGGAGCGCTGAATGTCCACCCCGTCCAGAGTGAGACAGTCAGCCCGCTCCCCCAGCAGCAGTCCCAGAACGCCCACGCCGCAGCCCAGGTCGCAGACCTTCCACCCGTCCCGCAGGGTGGCAAACTCCGCCAGCACCAGAGAGTCCCGCCCCAGCTTGGGAAGGCCGTCCTCCTGGGTCAGTGTATAGCGTCCCAGCTGCTCTGTGGTCCTCATGGTCTCTCCGCGTTCCTTTCCCGTTTCTTTCCAGTTGATTATAGCAAATTCTACCCAAACAGGTCAACTCCCGCACAGCGGTGCCGCTGTGCGGGAGTTCATATCAGTGCTTGATGAAGAGGCTGATGGCAAGACCTGCCAGTAAAACCAGAGCGCATGTCCCCACTGTGATCCAGACAGCTCCGTCCGCCCAGTCCAAAACGGATGCATCCGTCTCGTCTTCTGCCTGGACTCCCGGCGTGTCTTCCCCGGTCTGCTGCCAAACGTCTCCGTCCCCCCGCTGGGGGCGCTCACCGTCAGAGGTCCCGCCAAAGCTGCGGCCCCCGGAGCCGTGACCGGAGGAAGGATCCATCCCCGGCCGCGTGCCCATCTCACTCATGTCGGGCATTTCTCCGTCTTCCATCTGCGGCATCTGGCTCATGTCCGGCTGTTCCCCGTCTTCCTTCTGCGGCATCTGGCTCATGTCCGGCTGTTCCCCGTCAGACCGGGCGAACATGCCGCCGAACATGCCCGCCTGCACACTGCCGAGGGAAGTGGCGACTTCCTCCAAGGCCACTGTCTCTGCGGTGTCGCCGGTGAGAAGCTGATAGGTCTCGCCCAGTTCCATCTCCGGGCAGCTGATGACCACGGAGGAGAAGCTGCAAGGGACATCCCATGTGAGCAGCACTGTCCCGTCTGCATCGGTGAGCGAAACCGCCGTACCGGCATCACAGCTGTCCGTCAGGTTATAGAGAATGGAGCACTGACTGGAGCCGGAGTCAAAGCCCTCCGCCATGGAGCTGCCGCCGCAGGCAATGATGGTGCCGCCGGAAATCTCGCAAACGCCGCCGTTCTCACTGCCGTAGTCAAGGGCGCAGTTGCTGCCGTCGCCCAGCAGGCTGACCCAAATCGCGCCGCCGGTGATATAAATGTCGCCGTTAGAGTCAATGCCGTCCGCGTCCCGGCCGGTCTCGTTGATGACGGTGAGGGTGCCGCCGGTGATGCGGATGCAGGCCAACTCATCCTCGTCCTCCGTGCTTTGATCTGCCGCCGTGTCTGTCCCGTTCTGCATCCTGCCGGGGCCGCCCATGCCGCCGAAGCCGCCCATCTGGCTGCCGCCGTTGGCGTTCAGACCGTCGTCCGAGGGGTAGATGGTGATGTCGCCGCCGGCAATATCAATGTAAACGGCCTCAATGCCCTCGTAGCACTCTGTAATCAGGATGGCGCCGCCAGAGATGTCGATGGCCGTGTCGGAGTGGATGCCGTCGTCCCCGGCGGCAATGGTAAAGGCGCCGCCCGCAATGGTAATGTCCCCCGCCGTATGGATGCCGTCATCCCCACTGGTGATGTGAATGGTGCCGGACTCAATGTAGAGATAGCTGTCCTCTTTTGCGACTGCAATGCCGTCATCTCCCGCCGTGACGGTAATGTCGGCGTCCTTGATGCGAAGACTGTCGTTTGCCCGAATGGCGTCTGTAACGGCCTCCACGGTGATCGTGCCGCCGGTGATGACCAGATCGTCGTTGGCAGAGATGCCGTGCTTCCAGCCGCCGGTGACGGTGAGGCTGCCGCTGCCGTTAATGGTCAGATCCTCGTGGGCAAAGATAACGCCGTCTGTGCCGTCTGCCAGGGCGGTCTCAGAGTATTCCGTACCGCTTTGGAGGGTGTTCTCTGTCCCCTCAGCCAGGGTCAGGAAGACCTTGTCCGCCTCGTCAATGCGGATGCAGGCATCGTCCGAGCAGGTGATGTCCACGCCGCTCAAGAGGATCCAGACCTT
>OMVL01000049.1 GCA_900314485.1 uncultured Eubacteriales bacterium | reverse complement strand
CACTACAGTCAGGGGTACAAGACCCGTGAGATCGCCAAAATGCTGGGCCTGCCCCACGGCACTGTGACCAGCAGGCTGAAGCGGGGGCGGGATAAGCTGGAAAAGCTGCTGGCAGAGGAGGAGGCAAACCTATGAACCGACAGGAACAACAGCTCTACGCCCTCTTCCGACGGGACTGGACGATCCCAGACGAGGTTCAGGCCGGCCTGGAGCGGAGCTATGAGCAGCTTCGGCAGCAATGCCGAGAACAGGAGGAACCTATGAAAAAAACAAACAGACACGCACTGCGGCTGTTGGTCATTGCCGCGGTCATCGCCCTTATAACCGTTACAGCCTCCGCCATTGTGCTGCATACCGATTTTTTCCGAAGTGCCTTTGGAACCGGTATTGAGAGCTATCCTGCCGAGGTCATCACCGAGGAAAACGGCAATCAGTGGATTTCTCCCGCCAATGAACGGGTAGAGGTTGATGCAAATGCCGCCGAAGAGATCGTGGGCGATCATGTTATCTCCGCAGAGCAGACGTTGGAGGTCTGCGGCTACACCATCACGGTTGACAGCTATCTCGTAGACGACAACGGGATCGGTGTGCTGACCTATACGGTGGAGCATCCTGACGGAGTGACAGGGTTTGACCCCTATCATTCTAACCGGGACAGTGATATTTTTGAGCCAGAGGTCACCATGGATGGTCAGTGGATCGACTGCTATTCCTATTTGGATCAGGACAAAGTCACTGACACCAGCGTCAC
The DNA here is from genome assembly GCA_900314485.1 of uncultured Eubacteriales bacterium. Taxonomy (GTDB): domain Bacteria; phylum Bacillota; class Clostridia; order Oscillospirales; family Oscillospiraceae; genus Onthomonas. The sequence continues at coordinate 10,422 of OMVL01000049.1, read as the reverse complement.
AGTGGTCATGTACTTCTGCCCGTTTGAACCCATTGAACAGCCCAGGCAGTTGGAATTTACTGTACCTTACCTGCTCAACGCCGGGCAGGAGGACAATGCATCGGAAGATTATCAGCGTTCTGATACTCTGCTCCTTCCTATCGAGAGTACCGCCGAGACCATGACCTACGTTGACAGCGAGACCGGCGTTGCCGTCTACCTGTCCCCGTTGGGGATGCTGTCCGATTTTGAGCCGTGGAAGCAGCAGAACGATCTGGACGGCGTGCGGGAGCACCCCATCCGTCAAATTGAGAACGAGAACGGAGAGCTGGAACCCATTGAGACCACAGTAGAGGTGATTCCTGACCGCATCGTGCTCCATTACGCGGACGGTGAGGAGTATACAGTGAAGGGGGAGGATGTCCTGAATACCATGGTGGGAACCATATCGCAAGACTCCTCTATTCAGTTTGACGTCTTTAACCGTCTGGTAACAGAGGAAGTCACCTCCATCGAGTATGCGTTCAGCTATTTGGACTGGGATGATGTTTCCCATGATGTTTCCGTTGAGCTGACCCCGTAAGACAGCACACCGCCCGCCCCGGAAACCGGGGCGGGCGGTCAAAATTTGATTCTATTTTCAGCGACCCTCAATAATTTCCTGAATCAAGTCCCGCTCGTCCATATGGTGCTTGACGCCGCAGATCTCCTGATAGTCCTCATGGCCCTTTCCGGCAAGGACAATGACGTCTCCCTTCCTGCCGTTTTCCATGCAGTAGCGGATTGCCTCTTTCCGGTCGGGAATGGTGACATATTCGCCGTCCGCCTTTTTGACGCCGGTGAGGATGTCGTTGATAATGTCCATGGGTTCCTCAAAGCGGGGGTTGTCAGAGGTGACGACGGTGAGGTCAGCCAGTCTGGAACTGACCTCGCCCATCTCGTACCGGCGGCTCTTGGCCCGGTTGCCGCCGCAGCCGAAGAGACAGACGATGCGCTTGGGTCCGTAGGCACGGAGGTTTTTCAGCAGCGCCTCCAGACTCATGGCGTTGTGGGCGTAGTCGATCATGAGCGTGTATTCCCCGGGCGTAGGGACGATCTCCAATCTGCCCTTGACCTGAATGGTGTCCAGCGCCTTTTTGATGGCCTCCTGAGAGACTCCCAGATGGCGGCAGAGGGCAATAGCTGCCAGAGAGTTGTAGACGGTGAAGTCGCCGGGAATATCCACCTGTACGGAGTACTGCTCCAACCCAGCCAGATCATAGGCCACGCCCAGGTAGCCGGGCTGGTGGATGCGGCGGACGTTGGCGGCCCGAAGGTCAGCGGTCTCCCCCATGCCGAAGGTCTCCAGCTGGCAGGTGTGACCCTCCATGACCTCATCCAGATAGTCCGCCTCGGCGTTTGCAAGGCCGATCTTGCACTGCCGGAACAGCTTGCCCTTACAGGCAATGTACTCCGCCATGTCAGCGTGCTCACCGGGGCCGATGTGGTCCTCCTCCAGATTGGTAAAGATGCCGTAGTCGAAGGTGAACCCGGAGACCCGGTCCAGCTTCATGGCCTGAGAAGAGACCTCCATGACCACATACTTGTTGCCTGCCGCCACCATGTCGGCAAAGTGCTTCTGCACCAGCCAGGACTCCGGCGTGGTGTTGACGGCGTGGGTGTGCTCCTCGCCGCAGATGACCTCAATGGTGCCGATGAGTCCGGTGGAGAGGCCGGCAGATTCCAGCATGGAGCGGATCATGTAAGTTGTGGTGGTCTTACCCTTGGTGCCGGTGACGCCGATGGTAGTCAGCTTCTCGGCGGGATGACCAAACCAGGCGGCGGCCAACTCTGCCAAGGCAAGGCGGGGATTTTCCACCCGGAGGACGGTGACGTCAGCGGGGACTGCAAAGTCCAGCTCGTGGGAGATGACCAGAGCGACAGCGCCCTGTCTGACGGCATCGGCGGCGTAGATGTGGCCATCGGTCACTGCGCCCGGCATACAGACAAAAACGCAGCCCTTTTCCAGCTTGCGGGAGTCGTAGGTAATGGCGGTAACTTCCTTATCCAGATCGCCCTGGGTGAGGGTGTAATTCATCCGGGCGACGAGATCAATCAGATTCATGGGAGTGGTTCCTTTCTGGGGGATGGGTTTTTCATACATGGGGCGCAGGGGCAATTCGTGAATCGCCCGTTCGGTAGTGCCTGTGTAATCTTCGGACGATTCGTGAATCGCCCCTACAAATGGTTAAATCACTCAAACCTCGCCCTCGAACACGGTGACAGCAGGTCCGGTCATATACATGGTATTGCGCTCCTCGTCGTACTCGATCTCCAGATCGCCGCCAAGGAGATGGACGGTGACTTTTTTATCCGTGAGACCGTTTCGCCATGCGGCATAGGCGGTGGCAGTCGCTCCGGTGCCGCAGGCCATGGTCTCGCCGGAGCCCCGCTCCCAGACCCGCATCTCAATGTTCTGCCGGTCGATGATCCGGGCAAACTCGGTATTCACCCGGTCGGGGAACATGGGATGCAGCTCAAACTTGGGGCCGACGGACTGCAAGTCCAGATAGGCCGCCTCGTGGACCCAGACCACGGCATGGGGATTGCCCACGGAGACGCAGGTCATCGTCCAGTCCTGCCGGGCCACATTGACCTTTTGTCCGATCACCTCGTCTCCCAGCCCCACCACGGGAATCTGAGCCGCTGCTGTGGTGGGAGTGCCCATATCAACACGCACACGGGTCACCTTGCCCCCTTCCACGGTGAGGTCCAGGTACTTCAGCCCCGCCTTGGTCTCGATGACCAGGTGGGTCTTGTCAGTCAGCCCCTTGTCATAGACGAACTTGGCAACGCACCGGATGCCGTTGCCGCACATGGCACCCTCAGAGCCGTCTGCGTTGTACATAGCCATCCGGAAATCCGCCACATCAGAGGGATTGATGGTAATCAGGCCGTCCGCTCCGATGCCCTTGTGGCGGTCGCTGTACTTGAGGGAAAAACCGCTGGGATCCTCCATGGGAGTCTTGGTACAGTCCACATAGATGTAGTCGTTGCCGCAGCCGTGCATCTTGGTAAATTTCATCTCAAATTGCTCCTTTCCCAGAATCATTCAATGATACTACCATTATTATACTATGCAGGTTTTTAAAGTAAACCGTTTTTTCTGCAAAATACTGTGCAAAAGCTGCTCCCGTTTGGGGATGTATCCCCCTTCTGCGGGACTCGGGACGTCATTTTTCTTTACAGGCCCGTCCTACTGTCGTATAATGTCCGTATTATAAACCTCTTGGAGCTAGATTATGTCAACTAACATTACAGGCCGATTTGCCCCCAGTCCCAGCGGGCGGATGCATCTGGGCAACGCCTTTTCCTATCTGCTGGCCTGGCTGTCCGCCCGGTCTGCGGGCGGGCGCATTGTGCTTCGGCAGGAGGACCTGGACCCTGCCCGGTGCAGCCTTACCTATGCAAATCAGCTGGAGTCCGACCTGCTGTGGCTGGGTCTGGACTGGGACGAGGGCGGTAGCCGGGGCGGCTTGACTTATTACCAAAGCCATCGGAGCGAGCTATACGCCCACTATTTGCACCAGTTGGAGACATCGGGGCTGATTTATCCCTGTTTCTGCACCCGCGGAGAGCTTCACGCCCCCTCCGCCCCCCACGCCTCGGACGGCACGCCGGTCTATGCCGGAACATGCCGGGCCCTCTCCTCCGCTCAGAGGGCGGAAAAGGCAAAACTCCGCCGCCCCTCTCTCCGGATTCGGGTACCGGAGCGGGAGATTGCTTTTACTGACGGGCTGCAGGGTTTATACACTGAGCATCTCAGCCGGGATTGCGGAGACTTTATCCTCCGCCGGTCTGACGGGGTCTATGCCTATCAGCTGGCGGTGGTGGTGGATGACGCCCTTATGGGGGTCAATCAGGTGGTCCGGGGCAGGGATCTCCTCTCCTCCACCCCCCGGCAGCTGTGGCTTCAGGAATTGCTGGGCTTCCCCCATCCGGATCATTACCACGTTCCCCTCCTCTGCGCCGGAGACGGGCGGAGGCTATCCAAGCGTGACGGGGATCTGGACCTGGGCACGCTGCAGGCAGAGGGCGTCTCTCCGGAGGCGGTGCTGGGCAGACTGGCTCACTGGGCCGGGCTGATCGACCGGACGGAGCCGGTCTCCCTCTCGGAGCTGCTGGCGGACTTTGACTGGAAACGGGTAAAGCGGGAGGATGTTACGGTAAAATAGGCCATTTCCCTGTTTTTCGCCCGGATGGGCTATGATACAAAAAGGAGTGAAGGTATATGAATCTATTTTTCGTTATTTTCCCGGGCATCTGTGGGCTGATCGGCGTCATTTTCACTGCCATCGGCGTGGGCATCACCCGAAACCGCAGACGTAAGGAACAGCTTTGCACCATGTACACAACGGGAACCGTAGTAGACGTAGTGCGCAGGGTGAGCCACAGCTCAGGGTCCTCCTCTGTGTCCTGGCACCCGGTCTTTTCCTACTATGCCGGCGGACAGCAGATCGTGAAGGAATCCCACTTCGGCAACAGCAAGCCCCAGTTCACTGTCGGTCAGACCGTGCAGGTCTACTACGACCCCTACGATCCGGAGCGCTATTACGTGGCAGAGGAATCTATCGGCAAGCTGCTGGGCAGGATCTTTACATGGGTTGGGATCGCCTGCTTGGCGGTGGCTGCCGGTGTGCTTGCGGTAGGGCTAATCATTTTGAGATAACATCAACGCCCCGAATCCCTATGGACTCGGGGCGTTTTTAACCCTTACGGCTTGATCTCGTCGGTCTCGATGATGAACTTGACGCTCCCGTCCTGACCGTCGCAAATGCCGGAGAAGTTGATATAGTCGGCATCTGCCTCCTTCAGGCCCCGCACCCGGCGCAGGATGTCACGCAGGTCCTCCGTACCCAGATCGGCAAGGCCGTCGGCGGCCTCGTCGCCAAAGTCCGCCACGCCGTCGTTCAGCTCTTTAATGCCCTCCAACAGGGAGTCATAGCCACGGCTCAGTTCCGCCCCCGCCTTGCGGAAGGCGCCTGTGCCCTCGCTCAGAGCCTCGGCCCCGTCATAGAGCTGCTGTACGCCGTCGGCCAGAGCTGAGGCGCCCTCCAAAAGGCCGGCGCTTTCCGTCCCCATCCTGCTCAGCAGACTCTCCAGTCCCGCCAGCATGCCATCCAGATCGTCCAGATCCTCTGCCGTGCCGCCCAGTCCGGCGGCATAGGCTTTCAAAATACCCGCCTGTTTGGCCATGTCGGTCACCAGACCGTGAACGGTCTCTCCGTCAACGGCAGCTTGGGGAATTTCCAGATCGGGAATGCTCTCCAATGCCTTGCGGGCGGCGGCCGCCTGCTGCTCCACCGGGTCAGTGACGGCGGAGACATCAATGCTGTTCGAGACAGCATTTGCGATGCGCTGCTGCTCCTCCTCAGACAGCTCCGTGTCCGCCAGTGCAGACCGGGCGGCGGCAGATGCCTGGTCCGCTGCCTTTTCATTGGCCTTGTCGGTCAGGTCGGAGGGAATGCTGTCCAGCGCGCGCTCTACATCGGAGACAGCGGACTGGACGGCGGAAACGTACTGCTCCGCGTCTTTGGCAAAATCCTCCCACTGGGTGAGGGCAGTGTCAATGCTGCCTAAGGCGGTATGGAGGGCCTGTTCATCCTGTAACAGTGCGGTGACGGCGGCGGCAGCCCCGGTGCTGTCCATGACGGTGCCGTCCGGCAGCGTCACTGTGCCAAGAGCGCCGTCCAGCTGGGCCAACAGCTGCTCCAAATCACCGGTGCTGACGGCGTCCAGACCGCTTTGCAGGGTGTCAACATAGCCTACGATCTCATTTTTGCTGTCATTGAGGGCCTTGAGACCTGCTGCCAGGGCCTTAGCTCCCTCGTCCAGCTGCTTGGCTCCGTCGGTGTACTGGTCCAGATAGGAGTCAAATTTCTTGGCTCCCTTGTAAAGCTGATCCACGCCGTCCACCATGTCGTCAATGGAGTCGTCAAGCTCGTCCAGGTCGGCCAGCAGGTCGTCCACATCGTCCAGCTTGGTCAGGTCCATATCCTCAAAGAGGCCGGAGGAGAAGACGGTAGCGGTGAATTCCAGTTCAAAGTTCTCTGCCTCTGCAGTGATCTCCACATAGTCCGGCAGTTCAATGTCCTCTGTCGGCTCATAGTCCAGCAGGCCCAGGCTGTCTGAGAGGCCCGGCAGGGCATAGCCGAGGACGATGGCGTCTTCGTCCAGGGAGACCGCCTTTCCGTTGGTGACGGAGATATTGGTAAAATGCTCCTCCGGCAGCATGATGGCAGTGATGGCCGCAAAGGGCACCCAGACGGAGACCTCTTCTCCGTCCACCTCTACCGTCTGGAGGGCGTGGTTTTCATAGTCAAAGCGAATGCGGACGCTGCCGCTCTTCCCTGCCAGCTGCTCCGGGGCGATCTCCTTCCCGTCCAGCCAATAGGTAATGCGGACTGAAACCGGAAGAGGCTGGGCGGATGTGCCCTTATAGTGGATGTCCTCCCCGTGGTTTTCCCAGAGAACGGTGCCGTCGGACTGCTGGATAAACTCCTCGTCCCCCTCGGTATTGCGCAGGTCGGTGAGGTAGGACACATCTGCGATCAAGGGGCTGTCACCCGTATCCTGAAGGGTGCCCTCCACCGTCACCTCCCGGATGCTGCCGTCAGCACCGGCTTTGACGTAGACGGTCTCCTCTTTGGCCCCGGCCAGGCTGCCGGTCCCCGCTATGACGGAAGAGGCAGTCTCCTCCCCGACGGACTGGGCTGCCTCCCCAGCGGCAGGCTGTCCGTTGTTATTCTCATTTCCGTTTCCACCGCAGCCGGAGAGCGCTGCCCCCATCAAGACGGCGGAGAGCAGCAGGGCGACGCCCCGCCGCAGAACATTCAAATGCTGTTTCATCTCATCACACCTGCCTTACTCTACATTTTTCAGCGCCTCATCCATAGGCACCTTTCGAATCTTACGGTATTCCAGGGCCGCCACAACGGCGTAGGTTCCCACGCCCATCCAGAAGATTTTGACAAAGACCGATCTGCCGAGATTCAGGGGAATCCAGCCCGTCATCTCCTGCATCATCATCACCCGGAACAGCTCTACCAGTACCTTGTACATGACCGGCAAGCTGATCAGCAAAAACAGCACCACCATAATCGAGGTGGAGACGATATACAGCCGGCTGATCTCCCCGCTGGTGTAGCCCAGAATTTTGGTCAGGGAGATGGACTGGGCGTTTTTCTCAATGATGATCTTTGAGAGCAGATAGATCAAAATCATAAACATCACCACCGCAAAGCCGTCCACCAGATACATCATGCTGCCCATGGACACATCCAGCTGTCGGGAGACCTTGGTCAGGGCGGTCAGGTCGATGACCGTACCGATGTAGGCAGGGTCAATATCGGTGATCTCCGTCTCAGAAAAGTAGCCGCTGAAATAGCCGTCTCCCAGATCAAACGTCCGGTTCATGGCGTTTCTGTCCATGAAGACCGCCAAAGCGCCCAGATAGTCATAGACTCCAGCCACCCGGAAGGTGTACTCTGTGTCCTCATAGGACTCCTTCAGCGTGATGGTGTCTCCGATTCCCAGCCGGAACTTGTCAGCGTAGGCGGCGGAGAGATATACCTCGTCATCCGCTTCCACCTGAATGGGGATGTAGCGGCTGTCCGGGTCAACGCCGTAGATCATCACATCCTCGCTCTTGGCGAGCCCGGGCAGGGTTTTCAGGGTGTAAGCGGCAAAGGGCTCGGCGCTTTCATTGTCCGTCTCCACCTCATACTGGAATTTCAGCATGGAGACGGTGCTCTCCAGCTTGTGATTCTCGTCCATAGCGCTGAGCGGTATTTGCAGGATGTACTGATAGTTGCTGAGCAAATTGCTCTCAATAGACGCCTGATAGTTGTCCAGACAGTCAGGCAACCCCAGCCCAAACATGAGCAGCAGCACAGCAAACAGGACGCCGATCAAAAGCATGACATAGTTGCCCACATTCTGAAAGATCACCCTCAGCCGAAACCGGGAGAAGAAGGGGATGTGGCGGCTCAGGGGCAATGCCCGGTGATTCCGCCGTCTCTTCAGATCCCGGCGCAGGAATTTCAGCGGCGAGAGGGTCAGCTTTCTGGCCAGGATGCCGAAGTTGATCACTGCCATTAAAAGCACCGGCACCGCCGTCGTCATCCAGAACGCCTCGGCGTTCCAGAGGGTGATATAAGTCGGAAGGCTGTAGCTGCCGTAATACATGCCGACACAGACGTCCTTAAACACGGTATAACCCAGCACATTGCCCACCAGTGCGCCCGCCAGCGTCACCAGAATGGGCAATGTCATATAGTGACGAATCAGTTCCCCCTTGGTATAGCCGGAAGCCCGGAGGGTACCGATGACATTGGCCTCTTTTGTGATCGTATTGCTGATGGTGATGCTAAAGACAAAGGCCATAATGACGATGATAATATAGAGCAGCAGAATCATCATGGCCCGGTCGCTGCCCATGTCCTCGCCGGTAAACTGGATGGCCTGGTTCTGATACCGGGGGATGTACTGTTCCAGCTTCACCTCGCCGGCAAGCTGCTTCATCAGCTCCTCCGCCATCTTGTCCTCCTCCGCCTCGTCAGCAGGAGGATCATCGTACAGCCACGCATAGCACCAGGTCAGGTCGTCCTTAGGAAAGGCGGAGAACGCCTCCGGCGTGACCACGGCCACACCAAACCGAACGGAATCGAACATGCTGTCGCTGTTGTCAGAGAAAAGAGCGCTGTAATCCGAGAGCGCCACAAGCCCCGTGATCGTCCAACTCCCCTCGGTGCCGCTGATGGTATCCCCCACTTGAAGGCCGTTGTTGTCGGCATACATGCGGTCAATGGCAATCTCGCCGTCACTTTCCGGGAATCGTCCCTGCATCAAATCCGCCCGGTTTACCGCCTGCCGCTGGGCAAAGATACGCAGCGTGTTGTCGTTCGTCAGCGGCTCGTCAACGTAATACAGTTCGTAAAGGGAGACGCCCATCTGCCGGATGGCCTTGGCCTGCGCCCGGTTCATCTCTTTGGAGAGGACAAAGTGTCCGTCCTCAATGGTTTGTTTCTCAAAGCTCTCGTTGTAGGCGGTAATCATGCTGTTATCCGCCACCAGAAAACCGGAAACAAAGCCGATGGTCATGGTCAGCAGCAGGAAGATGACCAGGTATTTGCCCAGCTCCTCCCGCAGCTCCCGGAGCAGCCGCTTGTTCAGTGGATTTTTCATGCCGCACCTCTCACCAGTCCAGCTCTTCGGCGGGAATCTTATGCTCGTTGCGGTAGTCCCGGAGAATCATCCCGTCTCTCAGACGCACCACCCGATCCGCCATGTCCTTGATGGCGTCGTTGTGAGTGACCATGATGACGGTATTGCCGTACTTCTGATTCACCGTCTCAATGAGCTTCAAAATTTCCTTGGAGGTGTGGTAATCCAATGCGCCGGTGGGCTCGTCGCAGAGGAGGATGCCCGGATTCTTGACAATGGCTCTTCCAATGGCCGTCCGCTGCTGCTGGCCGCCGGAGAGCTGATTGGGCAGCTTTCTCTGATGCTCAAAGAGACCCAGCGTGTGGAGCAGCTCATCCACATCCAGGGGCCGCTCGTTGTACATCTGAAAAATGTAGCCCAGGTGTCTGCGGCGGTATTGGGTCAGCTTGCGCTCTGACATATCTGCCATCCGCTCGCCGCCGATGCAGATATTCCCCTCGTCTGCGCTGTCAATGCCGCCGATGATGTTGAGCAGCGTACTCTTACCGGAGCCGGAAGGGCCCAGCAGCACGCAAAATTCTCCCTTTTCGATGCCCAGGTCAATGCCCTTGAGCACCTCTACTTTGTTGTCTCCCTCGCCAAAGGATTTACGGATTCCCTGAATTTCCAGAAACACAGTGTTCCCTCCTCTTGCCTTTCACATGAATAATTGTTCATATGTTCATTTGTAGGATACTACAAATAAATGCCCCTGTCAAGTAAAGCATAAGCGGTTGCTGGCTTTCCCGGACACAGGCGTCCTCAAATTAGTCTCTGCTAACTATTATAGGCACTTCTAACTTTTCTGTCAATGCGAAAAAACGACCAGAAATGATCGCTTCCCGGGTCGTTCCTTTGTACACTTGACATCGCCGGATGTTATGTTATACTTTCTAAAATAACTTCATTTATATAACGAGGTGAGCGGTTTTGCGTACTTATCGTGGAATTTTTTTCGATTTTGACTATACCTTAGGGGACGCCACGGACTGTATTGTGGCGGGGTTCCGCTATGCCTTTGCTCGTCTGGGGCTGCCGGAGCCGGAGTATGAGGCGGTGCGGTACACCATCGGCATGACGCTGGAAAACGCCTATACCCTCCTCTCCGGGGACGGGGACGCCGGCCGCCAGGCCGAGTTTCGCAGGCTCTACGTCGAAAAGGCCAATCCTCTTCAGGTGAAGGAGACCAGGCTCTTTCCC
>OMVL01000050.1 GCA_900314485.1 uncultured Eubacteriales bacterium | reverse complement strand
ACCGCCGCCTTGCTGGGCGACGTGAACTGGATTGCCGTAGCATCTGCCGCCGCTCTGGCTGGTGTGCTGAGCCTGCTCACGTCTGTGGCCGGACTGCCGCAGGTGGAGGGATGAAGCTCCTGCTGGCCGCCCTGCTGATCTTGCTGGGTGCGGACGTGCGGGACCCGTTTGTGGATGGAGGGGTGGAAGATGACAACTGGTGAAAAGGGCCTTACCCTCATCAAAAAGTGGGAGGGCTGCACCTTGAAAGCGTACAAGCTGACGGGGGAGAAGTACTACACCATCGGCTATGGGCATAGCTTTGACACGTCCATCACCGCCGGAACCGTCTGGACGAAACAGCAGGCGGAGGCGGCGCTGAAAAAAGACCTCCAGAAGTTTGAGGGCTACGTCACAGCAGATGTGCCGTTGCCCCTCAATCAGCACCAGTTTGATGCGCTGGTCAGCTACTGCTACAATCGGGGCAGGGGTGGTCTCCGTCAGTTGGTGGCAGCCTGTAAAACGCTGGCCGACTACCCCGCCAAAATGGTAGAGCTGTGGGGCAGCGCTACCCGGTATAAAACTGGGCTGATCAACCGCCGTAAGGCGGAGGCAGCGCTGTTTGTGGAGCCGGTGCTGCTGACCTACCCCGTCCCTGCCCGGACGCTCCGCAAGGGCTGCAAGGGCGATGATGTCAAATGGGTGCAGCAGCGGCTCAACGTCGAGGGCGCAGGGCTGAGTGTAGATGGTGATTTCGGGGCGCTCACAAGGGCGGCTGTGATCGAGTACCGGCTCCGGCATGGGCTGGCTGTTGATGGCATTGTCGGGCCGGTGACACGGAAGGCGCTGGGGGCTACAACATGATCCACGTTTACAAGTTCGATTTGTTAACGAGATGTCAACGGACATAGAAAAACGATAAAACACAATAGCATTAGATTAAACAAGAATAGGCACAGACGGTCTGAAATACAACCCTGTTTGCACCTATTTAAATACGTTTTTTAGCGCTAATTGTTTTATCGTATTTGTCTAATTGGTTGGGCAACAACCCCATGGTCGGCGCTACTGTCGCTGTGGCTGTTGCTGTGGAGCAGAGCCAGAAGTAATTTCCGCTGTTCATCAAATGCCAACGGTTCTTTTGAGCCGTTGGCATTTTCTGTCCCGTTGTCTCCTCAAATCTCTTGACAATTCCCGCCCCTCATGTTATGGTTAAATCAGCCATATGACTGACGGAAGTGGAGGAAACCACGGGGAGTATGGCGGAAACAAGCCGACCGTCTGGGCTGTCTGTCCGGAGGGTGCGGCCTTTTTACTTTCCGGCAGATGTAAGTATTTCCTTACCCGCAAAAGGAGGATTTCCCATGAAGACTGACATCGAAATCGCTCAGGGCGCTGAGATGCTGCCCATCCGCCGGATCGGCGCTGCCCTCAATATTGCCGAGGACGATATGGAGCCCTACGGCAAGTATAAGGCAAAGCTGAACCTGTCTGAGATCCGTAAAAAGCCCCGCAAGGGCAAGCTGATCCTCGTGACGGCCATCTCCCCCACCCCTGCCGGAGAGGGCAAGACCACCACCAGTGTGGGTCTGGCCGACGCCCTCCACCAGTTGGACAAGAATGTAGTGCTCGCCCTGCGGGAGCCTTCCCTCGGCCCTGTGTTTGGCATTAAAGGCGGCGCTGCCGGCGGCGGATACGCTCAGGTCGTACCCATGGAGGACATCAACCTCCACTTTACCGGCGATTTTCACGCCATTGGAGCGGCGAACAACCTGCTTGCCGCCATGCTGGACAATCACATTCAGCAGGGCAACGCTCTGGGGATCGACGTCAAAAACATCACCTGGAAACGCTGCGTGGATATGAACGACCGGCAACTGCGGAACATCGTCTGCGGTCTGGGCGGCAGAATGCAGGGCGTGCCCCGGGAAGAGGGCTTTGACATCACCGTGGCCAGCGAGGTCATGGCAGCGCTGTGTCTCGCAAGTGATTTGATGGATCTGAAGCAACGGCTGTCTGACATCATCGTGGGCTATAACTACTCCGGCGAACCTGTCACCGCAGGAGACTTGAAGGCCGCCGGCGCTATGACCGCCCTTTTGAAAGACGCCATCAAACCCAATCTGGTACAGACCTTAGAGCACACCCCCGCCCTCATCCACGGTGGCCCCTTTGCCAACATTGCCCACGGCTGCAACTCCGTCTCCGCCACTGACGCAGCCCTCCGTCTGGGGGACTACGTTGTCACCGAGGCAGGCTTCGGCGCTGATCTGGGTGCGGAGAAGTTCCTGGACATCAAGTGCCGGGCAGCGGGACTGACGCCGGACGCTGTGGTCATTGTGGCCACTGTCCGGGCACTGAAGTACCACGGCGGCGTGCCTAAGGCGGAGCTGACCCGGGAAAACCTGCCCGCTCTGGAAAAGGGACTTCCCAACCTCCTGCGCCATGTAGAGAATATCACTCAGGTCTACGGCCTTCCCGCCGTGGTCGCCATCAACCAATTTGATTGCGACACGGAGGCGGAAATTGACCTGATTCGCACCGCCTGCGCCAAGTACGGCGTAAAAGTCGCCCTCAGCCAGGTCTGGGGCAAGGGCGGCAAGGGCGGTCTGGAGCTGGCAGAGGAAGTGCTGAACGTCATGGAGACGGGCGAAAACCGCTTCACCATGGCCTACCCCGACGAGCTGCCGCTGGCAGACAAGATCACTGCTGTCGCCCAAAAGGTCTACCACGCCGACGGCGTCCACTTCCTCCCCGCCGCAAAGAAAGAGCTGGAGCGGCTGGAGGAACTGGGCTTCGGCAAGTTCCCTGTCTGTATCGCCAAGACCCAGTATTCCTTCTCGGATGACCCCGCTCTGCTGGGCGCTCCGGAAGGCTTTACCATTACCGTGCGCAAGGTGAAGGCAAGGTGAAGGTCTGCGCCGGGGCACGGTTCGTGGTGACGCTGACCGGAGATATTATGACCATGCCGGGTCTGCCCAAGGTCCCCGCCGCCGAGCGCATCGACGTGGATGAGGATGGGGTTATTTCCGGGTTATTCTGAACCTTTGTTCCATTCGGTCGGACTACTTTGATAAATTGAAACAATCAGCCCTGCTGTGACGGCTTTCTTTGCAGTTGTCCCGGTGGGGCTGACGCTTTGCGTGGGTATTTGACCAGACTGAATGTGAATGATATAATTGCTCTAACAAATCGGAATTTGAAAGTGTGAAAGTAATGGAAATGGATAAATACCTCGAACTAAAAGAAAAATTTGAAGCAAATAGAGACGATGAAAATGCTGTAAAAATGGCGGCGTATATGAGGAATTTGTTTTCGTTTTATGGTTTACCAACACCTAAAAGGAAAGCAATTTACAAGGATTTTCTGAAATCTGAGAAATGCAAAAAAATAATTGACTGGGATTTGCTTGATAGATGTTATGCAGATGAACATAGAGAATTTCATTATTTTGTGATGGATTATCTTGTGGCAATGCAGAAGTTTCTAAAATTCGATGATGTACCTCATATAGAAAAATATATCAAAACAAATCAATGGTGGGATACAATAGACGGACTTGATAGAATTGTCGGGAATATAGCTTTTACAGATGAACGAATAAATGACCTAATGTTGGAGTGGTCAACCGATGAAGATTTTTGGGTACGCCGAATTGCTATTGACCACCAGCTTTGTAGGAAAGAGAGAACAAATACGGAATTGCTTGAAAAAATATTATTGAATAACTTCGGCAGTTCAGAGTTCTTTATCAACAAAGCAATCGGTTGGAGCCTGAGAGATTATTCAAAGACAAATCCCGATTGGGTAAGACGTTTTGTTGAAACTCATAAAGACAAGATGGATAAATTGAGCATCAGAGAAGCAAGCAAATATTTATAAGTCAAATGGAAAACACAAAATTCCAGTTTATCGGAACAATAACTGGCTGACCAGTTTTGCCTGTTCAGCCAACTTCTATATCATACCTCTTATTGTCCGTTTTTTTCGTCATATACGCCACGCCCCAATCACATGCAAAAACCGAATCGCCCGGAAGGTATAACTCGAAAGCGGACGGTAATCGGCATCATAGGTATGGGCGGCGATGAGCGTATTATTCAACGTCGGCGGATTCCCCATTGCCACAATAATAGGCGTATGTCCGTAGACCCCTGCCCCGAAGTTGAGTTGGGCGAAGTCTCCGGGGAGACAGTTGGAAAGCGACGTCTCCACCGCCGCCGGGCCGGGGCTGTCCTCCCCTCTCGTCAAAAAGCGATAAAAGAATTCCACCCTTTAACGACAGGTAGTACCATCCGTAGGTCGGGGTGAAATTCATAATGCCGGTGCCGGCATAGAGACACTGGGAGGCGAAATTGGTGCAGTCGCCTCCCATGCCGTCGAAGTTGGAATAGGCCGGATTGCGGCCAAAGGCCCAGCGATGGGCGTAGGCAACCGCCGCTTGACGGTTATAGGGCTGGAGCGTTGGCATGGAGAAGCCTCCTTCGGCGTTTCTCCCATCTTATGCGTCAGTCCTCCATGACGTGCTCAAAGGCGATGTCAAAGAGCTGACGGATGTGCTCATCGTCCAAAGAATAGTAGACGCTCTTCCCTGCCCGGCGATTTTTCACCATGCGGGCCTGTTTCAGGATCCGCAGCTGGTGGGAGATGGCGGACTGGGTCATGTTGAGGATACAGGCCAGATCGCAGACGCAAAGCTCTGAGATGCTGAGTGCGCAGATGATCCTCGCCCTCGTGGAGTCGCCAAAGACTTTAAACAGCTCTGCCACCTCGTAGATGGGGTCCTCCTCCGGCAGCTTAGAGCGGACGAGGGAGACGGCGTCCTGGTGGATCTGTTCGCAATCGCAGATTTCAGAATGTTCGCTGTGCATTGGTCAGACTCCTTTCTTTGGAAAAAGCTCCGGCCGAGGGGAACTCAGCCGGAGCCAGAGAAAATTTGGTCAGTTCAGCAAGCTGAAATCAGGCCTTGCCGTCGGAACCGAGGACGTTGACGATCTTGTGAGCGACCATGTCCTTGACCGCCTGACGGGCGGGCTTGAGGTACTGGCGGGGATCGAAGTGATCGGGATGCTCGGAGAAATACTTACGGATGTTGCCGGTCATAGCCAGGCGGATGTCGGAGTCAATGTTGATCTTGCAGACAGCCAGCTTGGCAGCCTCACGCAGCTGATCCTCAGGGATGCCGATGGCGTCGGGCATATTGCCGCCGTAGGTGTTGACCATCTTTACGAACTCCTGAGGCACGGAAGAAGAGCCGTGGAGCACGATGGGGAAGCCGGGCAGACGCTTGATGCACTCTTCCAGAACGTCGAAACGCAGGGGAGGAGGAACCAGAATGCCGTCAGCATTGCGGGTGCACTGCTTGGGGGTGAACTTGTAAGCGCCGTGAGAGGTGCCGATTGCGATAGCCAGAGAGTCGCAGCCGGTGCGGGAGACGAACTCTTCCACTTCCTCGGGACGGGTGTAGCTCTCCTTGCCGGACTCCACAACGACCTCGTCCTCGACGCCGGCCAGAGTGCCCAGCTCAGCCTCGACCACAACGCCGTGATCGTGAGCGTACTCAACGACCTGCTTGGTCAGGGCAATGTTGTCCTCAAAGGACTTGGAGGAGGCGTCGATCATGACGGAGGTGAAGCCGCCGTCGATGCAGCTCTTGCACAGCTCGAAGGTATCGCCGTGGTCCAGATGCAGAGCGATGGGGATCTCGGGATTCTCAATGACAGCGGCCTCGACCAGCTTCACCAGATAGGTGTGGTTGGCATAGGCACGGGCGCCCTTGGAGACCTGCAGGATGACGGGGCTCTTCAGCTCGCCAGCAGCCTCAGTGATGCCCTGAACGATTTCCATATTGTTGACGTTGAAGGCGCCGACAGCGTAGCCGCCATTATAAGCCTTCGCAAACATTTCCTTAGTACCTACCAGAGGCATGGGGATCAACTCCTTTAAAATTGATGTTATTATTTTAGCAAAGCTGATTGCAAATTGCAAGAGGTTATGGTATGATTTAGTAGAAAATCCAAGAGAATCCACAAGAGGGATTTTCAGCAATCCTTATGCCCCATAGCGGGCGATTTTACTGTCTAAGGAGGACTCAAAATTATGAGTGAACTGAAAGGCGCAATGATTATCGGCCAGTCCGGCGGCCCCAGCTCTGTCATCAATGCCAGCTGCTACGGCGCCATCAAGGCAGGTCTCGACTCCGACGTCATCACCAAGGTCTACGGTGCTGCCAACGGCATTGTGGGCGTTCTGAACGACAAGCTGTATATCATGGACGAGGAGGATCCCGATGAGCTGTCTCTCATGAAGTACACCCCCTCTTCCGCTCTCGGCTCCTGCCGCTACAAGATCGCCGATCCCGATGTGGACGACACCGATTACAAGCGTATTCTGGAGATCTTCAAGAAGTACGACGTCCGCTATTTCTTCTATAACGGCGGCAACGACTCCATGGATACTTGCAACAAGATCTCCAAGTATATGAAGAAGGTCGGCTATGACTGCCGTGTCATGGGCATCCCCAAGACCATCGACAACGACCTGTTCGGCACCGACCACTGCCCCGGCTACTCCTCCGCCGCCAAGTATATTGCAACCTCCATGGTCGAGGTCTATCAGGACGCTCACGTGTACGATAAGGGCCAGGTCACCATCGTGGAGATCATGGGCCGTCACGCAGGCTGGCTGGCCGGCGCTGCCGCTCTGGCCAAGGTCACCGGCTATGGCCCCGACCTGATCTACCTGCCTGAGGTGGACTTCAAGCTGGACGAGTTCCTTGAGGACGTCAAGCGCATCTGGGACGAGAATCAGAACGTGCTGGTCGCCGTCTCCGAGGGCATCCATTACGCTGACGGCCGCTTCGTCTCCGAGGCTGAGACCTCCGCTACCGACGGCTTCGGCCACGCACAGCTGGGCGGTCTGGCTGCCAAGCTGGGCGATGTGGTCAAGAACGCCATCCCCGGCGTCAAGGTCCGTCCCATTGAGCTGAGCCTGCTGCAGCGCTGCGCTGAGCACTGCGCCTCTCAGACCGACTCCGACGAGTCCTTCCTGGCCGGTCAGACCGCCGTCAAGGAAGCCATTGCCGGCACCACCGACAAGATGGTGGGCTTCAAGTGCACCCGTGACGAGAACGGCTACAAGTGCGAGCCTGAGCTGTTGGATCTGTCCTCCGTGGCCAACTACGAGAAGAAGGTTCCCGTGGAGTGGATCAACGAGCGTGGCAACGACGTCACCGACGCCTACATTGAGTACGCTCTGCCCCTCATTCAGGGCGAGATCCAGATCAAGAAGGAGAACGGCCTGCCCCGGTTCGTCCACCTGAAGAAGGTCGTGGCGGAGTAATCTGCCTCCTCCCTGCTCAATATGTTTTTGCCCCGCTTCCCATTGGGAAGCGGGGCGTTTTTTGCGTCACATCTCTATCTCTGTCTGAAAATACTGCTCCTGAAAGTCCACCTGCGACATGATCTCCTCTTTGGTAAATGCAACTCCCTCCGGGGCCACCACCCACTTATCCTCGTTGTCATCCAGACGGTGAATGATGGCAATGACTGTCCCCTGAAATTGCTCCGCCGGATGATCGACCCCCAGCACATAGGCGTCCTGCTCCTCGCCGTCGCCTGCTATAATACCCTCAATGTAGCCGTAATTTACAGGGTAGTAAATGTCCGGGTGATTGGGGTGATAGGTTCCCATAGGGCGGTCGATGGTGACGGTGACAGTCTCTCCCAACATGGTGTAATCCTCCTACTATCAGATAAACTCCATTATAACATGAGATGGTCTGAAATCAAGGTCACACCCTTGACATCCGTGTTATAATCAGTTCAGTTTGAAACGCATCAAGGAGGCAAAGCCATGCTCCCCCAAGACCCTGTGATTCTGTTGAGCTACGTCAACACCAAGCTGCGGGACGACTATCCCACTCTGGACGCCCTCTGCGATGATCTGGAGACTGACCGTGCCGCTTTAGAGGCAACGCTCCACGCTATTGGGTATGACTATGACACCCAGCAGAACCGTTTTCTCTAAAAAAACTGCCGATGTGATGTCATTTGGAACATCTCATCGGCAGTTTTCTTTTATACCAGATCGTTCAGCTCGGCAAAGCTGTGGATGGTGGGGAGCTCATCCTCCACCTGACCCAATCCATAGGCGGCGAAGATCATGGGAATACCCGCCTGCTGGCAGGCCTCCCAATCCCCTTGGGTGTCCCCCACATAAACCGGGTCTTTCAGACCGTTTCGCTCCATGAGGAGCTTGATATTCTCCCCCTTGGAAAGCCCGTTGTCCCCAAAGCACACCCAGCCGGAGAAGCAGTCTCCCACGCCGGAATACCGGAGCATCTGCTCGATATAGCCAGACTGACAGTTGGAGACCACATAGAGGGGGTAACGCTCCGCCAGCAGAGGGAGCGTCTCCCGCACGCCGGGATAGAAGTCGCCGGATCGGTGTTCCAGCCACATATCCTCGTAGCGGATACAGGTGCGCATGAGGGAATAGCGCTCCTCTTCCGGCAAATCGGGAAACAGGCAGTCGGCAATGGCGGTCATGGTCTTGCCGAAGAGAGGGGTCATGTCCTCTGGGGTGTAACCGGGATCATACCCCTTTTCCGCCTGGAGCGCCGCATTCCACGAATCCGCCACCACCTGCCGGGAGTCCCACAGGGTGCCGTCTACGTCAAAGAGAATAGCATCCATTATTTAAAGTACAGGGCTCCGGACTCAAAGATGGGCATCAGCTTCTCACCGGGGATGTTCTTGGCGACGCCGGGATTCCAACGCTCGCTGTGACCCATCTTGCCGAAGACCCGGCCATCGGGAGAGAAGATGCCCTCAATGGCGCAGACAGAGCCGTTGGGGTTGGCGGAGATGTCCATAGAGGGGAAACCGCCGCCATTGACGTACTGAGTCGCCACCTGGCCGTTGGCAATGATCTGCTCCAGAATGGGCTTGGGGGCCACAAAGCGACCCTCGCCGTGGGAGACGGGAACGGTGTAGATCTCCCCTACCTGACTTTTCAGCATCCACGGGGACTTGACGGAGGCCACCCGGGTGTCGCAGTAGCGGCTCTGGTGGCGGCCAATCAGGTTGAAGGTCAGGGTGGGACAGCTGTCGTCCAGATCCCGAATTTCGCCGTAAGGCACGAGACCCAGCTTAACCAGCGCCTGGAAGCCGTTGCAGATACCCAGCATCAGGCCGTCCCGGTTTTTCAGCAGGTCGTGCACCGCATCCTTAATGCGGGGATTGCGGAAGAAGGAGGCGATGAACTTGCCGGAGCCCTCCGGCTCGTCGCCGCCGGAGAAGCCGCCGGGGAGGACGATCATCTGAGCGTCCCGAATCGCCTTTTCCAGATCACGGCCGGAGGAGAGAAGCTGCTCCACGTTCAGATTGCGGATAACCAGAATCTCCGGCTCAATGCCCGCCCGCAGACAGGCGTTTGCCGTATCATACTCGCAGTTGGTGCCGGGGAAGACAGGGATGACCGCCTTGGGACGGGCCACCTTTGTGGCGGGTGCGGAGGCGGGGCGGGTGGTGCAGGAGAGCACAGGGGCCTGCTCCTCCTCAGCCTTGGCTCTGGTGGGATAGACCTCCTCCAACGTGCTCTCCCAAACCTTGGTCAGCTCCGCCAGAGGGATCCGCTGACCGCAGACGGCAATGACCGGCTCAGCGGTGGTCTCGCCGATCTTTGCGCCGAAAGAGACCTCCTCAGTCAGCTCGGCTACAATGGAGCCGTAGCTCTGGGAGAACAGGGTCTCGGCATTCAGGCTCTCCTCACCGGTAAAGCCGATGCCGTTGCCGAAGGCCATCTTCATCAGGCCCTCAGCCACGCCGCCGGAGGACAATGCCCAGGCTGCCTTGACCTTGCCGTCCAGCACCAGTCGGCGGAACTTGGCCCACAGCTGACGGGTACCTGCGTAATCACCGGCAGGGGCCTTGAAGAGATAGACGGGATGGTCGGTCTCCTTAAACTCAGCGGAGATAATATTGTCCACATGCTCCGGGGCAATGGCAAAGGAGACCAGCGTAGGCGGCACATCCAGATCCATGAAGGAGCCGGACATGGAGTCCTTACCGCCGATGGCGGCGCAGCCCAGTTCGATCTGAGCCTTATATGCGCCAAGCAACGCCGCAAAGGGCTTGCCCCAGCGCTGGGGCTCCTCACGAAGCCGCTCAAAATATTCCTGTAACGTCAGATACGCCTTCTCCGCATCAGCGCCGGCGGCCACCAGCTTGGACACGCTCTCTACCACGGCGGACTGAGCGCCTACGAAGGGGTCACGGGACATGAGATAGGGATCGAAGCCCCAGGCCATCACAGAGCAGGTCTTGGTCTTGTTTCCGGGGCCGACAGGCAGCAGTCCCACCATGGTCTGGGCGGGGGTCAGCTGATACTTGCCGCCGAAGGGAGAAATCACAGAGCCTGCGCCGATGGTGGAGTCAAACCGCTCTCCCAGTCCGCGCTGGGAGGACAGGTTGGGATTCCGGGCGATGGCGTAGAAGCCGGCAGCCACGTCCTCCACCCGGGCTTTTTCGCTGCGGCCGGGGAGGTCGGGGACAACAATCCTGGTATGCTTGCTTGCGCCGTTGGTGTTGAGGAATGCACGGGAGAGATCGGCGATCTTCTGACCGTTCCAGTGCATCACCATCCGGGGGCTTTCGGTGACAACAGCCACCTGATATGCCTCCAGATTCTCCGCTGTTGCGTAGGCAATCAGCTTTTCCGCGTCCTCAGGGGCCACGCAGACCGCCATACGCTCCTGAGACTCGGAGATGGCCAATTCCGTGCCGTCCAGACCCTCATACTTCTTACGCACTGCGTTCAAATCGATTTCCAGACCGTCTGCCAGCTCGCCGATAGCCACAGAGACGCCGCCTGCTCCGAAGTCATTGCAGCGCTTGATGAGTTTCGTCACCTTGGGGTCCCGAATAAGCCGCTGGATCTTCCGCTCCTCCGGGGCGTTGCCCTTCTGCACCTCGCTGCCCATGGTCTGGAGGGAGTCCAAATTGTGGCTCTTGGAGGAGCCGGTAGCGCCGCCGATGCCGTCACGTCCGGTGCGGCCGCCCAGCAGGATGACTACATCACCGGGATCGGGGCAGACACGGACCACCTGATCGGCAGGCACTGCGCCCACAACTGCGCCCAGCTCCATGTGCTTTGCCACGTAACCGGGGTGGTAGAACTCGCTGACCACGCCGGTGGCAAGGCCGATCTGGTTGCCGTAGGAGGAATAGCCTGCGGCGGCAGTGGTGGCCAGCTTGCGCTGGGGCAGACGGCCCGGGATGGTGTCCTTCAAGGGCGTACGGGGGTCTCCGCAGCCGGTGAGGCGCATGGCCTGATAGACATAGGCGCGGCCCGCCAGCGGGTCACGGATGGCACCGCCAATACAGGTAGCCGCTCCGCCGAAGGGCTCGATCTCGGTGGGGTGGTTGTGGGTCTCGTTCTTGAACTGGAGGAGCCAATCCTGCTCCTCCCCGTTCACGTCCACGGGAATGTGGATGGAGCAGGCGTTGATCTCGTCACTCTCGTCCAGATTGTCGAGTTCGCCCCGCTTTTTCAGCACTTTGGTGCCGGCGGTAGCAATGTCCATGAGGGTACGGGGACGCTTTGCCGCCTTCTCCTCGCCGTAGACCTCTACACGGCCGGCCAGATACTCCTCAAAGGCAGCCTTGACGCCGGGATCGGCGATGTCCGCCTCGTCAATGTGGGTGCTGAATGTCGTATGCCGGCAGTGGTCGGACCAATAGGTATCCACCACCTTCAGCTCGGTGATGGTGGGGTCTCTCTGCTCGTCGTTCTTAAAGTAGCTCTGGAGGAAGGTCAGGTCGTCCAAATCCATGGCAAGGCCGTACTTGGCAAGGGTCTCTTTCAGACCTGCCTCGTCCTGACCGATAAAGCCGGTCAAAGTCTCTACTGAGGTGGGGATGGAATACTGACGCTCCAGCGTATCCGGCTTCTCTTCGCCGGCCCGGCGGCTCTCCACCGGGTTAATGAGGTACTTTGCCACCCGGTCCACGTCCTCCTCGGTGATCGTACCCAGCAGGACATAGACAGTTGCGGCGCTGACCAGAGGACGGTCGCAGCCCGCCAGCAGCTGGATGCACTGGGCGCAGGAGTCCGCCCGCTGGTCAAACTGGCCGGGCAGGGATTCAATGGCAAGGATAGAATGCTGCCCGCTGATTTCCGGCAGGGTCTCCTCATAGAAGTAGTCGCACATGGGCTCAGAAAAGACGGTGGTCGCCGCCTGCTCAAAGACAGCACGATCCAGCTTGTCTACGTCATACCGGTAGAGCACCCGAAGGCCGGTGAGGCCCTCGATGCCCAGTTGCTCCTTCAACTCCCTGAAGGTCTGTGCGGCCTTGACGTCAAAGCCGGGGCGTTTTTCCGCATAGCAGCGATAGACATGATTTGTTGCGCTCATTGTGCAGCTCTCCTTTTTCTATCTTGATCGGTCTGTGTTATTTTAGCATGATCGCCGCCGCCATGGAGCCTCTGGCCTGTCCTGTGGTGCGGTGATTCCAATATTTTTCTCTCAGACACCCGGTGCAGTCCGTGGAAATGTCCACCTGTACGACTCCAGCCTGCCGCAACAGGGCGGCGTTGATGCCCTTGAGGTCTACATGAAAACGGTCTTCTCCCGTCACGGGGCGGATATAGTCCTCCGCCAGACTGCCCAGCTGCGCCCGCATGGCGTCCGTCACATCGCTGTGGGTCAGAAAGCAGCAGGCCGAAATGCCGGGGCCGATGGCGGCCCGGATGTCTGCGGGCTTTGAGCCGTAAACCTCTCCCATCCGGCGGACCGTCTTGGAAGCAATGGACTGTGCCGTCCCTCTCCACCCCGCGTGGCTGGCCGCCACCACCCGGCGCACCGGGTCGTAAAACAGGATGGGGATGCAGTCGGCGGTGAAGATGACCAGCGGCAGGTCAGGAACATCCGTCATCATGCCGTCTGCGTCATAGTCCCGCTCAAGGTCAAGCCCCTTGCCCCGGTCGGCCAGGGTGCAGACTCGAACATTGTCTTTATGCACCTGATGTGAGATGACCATGTCCTCTGCCCTGCCCGCTCCGGTGGCAGCAAGAAAACGGCGGTAGTTCTCCCGCACGGCGTCCGGCTCGTCCCCTCTGGTATGGCCCAGATTGAGGGAGGCATAGATGCCGGTACTGACTCCGCCCAGCCGGGTAGAAAACCCGTGGGCCACGCCGCCGGGCGCCGAGATGCCTTGGCTCTCCAGCCAGACGACGCCGTTTGCTTCACAGTGTTCCCGCAGGTCCACGCTTACTCCATTCCCCGGTCACGGCCGCAGCACTTCTTGTACTTCTTGCCGGAGCCGCAGGGGCAGGGGTCATTGGGGCCGATCTTCTTGGCCTTGCGGATGGGAGCACGGCGGGGCTTTTCCTTGGCTTCGCCGCCGGCGGACTCGCCGGTGACCTTGGCCACCGCCTTGCGCTCCACCTTGTTGGTCTGGACCCGGGCGACATAGATGCGGCGGACTGCCTCATGCTGGATGGCCATATTCATCTCGTCGAACATGTTGGCGCCTTCCCGCTTAAAGGCCTTGACCGGGTCCTCCTGGCCATAGGCCTGGAGCCGGATGCCCTGCTTCAAGTCGTCCATGGCGTCAATGTGCTCCATCCAGTACTCGTCCACCACCCGGAGGAACATGACCCGCTCCAGCTCACGCATAAGCGGCTCGCCCAAAATCTGCTCCTTCTTCCGGTAAATGTCGTGGGCACGTTCTTTGATCTTGTCGCTGATCTCGGCGGGGATCATGGTCTTCAGCTCATCATCGGTATAGACGATCTCGTCCGGCAGGAGGAATACGCCCCGATAGTCCTGGGTGGCGGCGGCCAGATCTTCAGCGCTGATGTGGCCCCGCTCGCCGGCGATGCCCAGAATGGCCTGGTCGATCATGCGGTCAATCATAGTTTCGATATAGGGCTTCAGGTCCTCGCCGTCCAGCACCTTGCGGCGTTCGCCGTAGATGACCTCACGCTGGGTATTCATCACGTCGTCGTAATCCAGAACGCTCTTACGGATCTGGAAGTTACGGGACTCCACCTTCTTCTGGGCGTTTTCAATGGCGCCGGAGAGCATCTTTGCGTCAATGGGGGTGTCCTCGTCAATGTTGAGGGTGTCCATCAGGCGGGAAATGCGCTCAGAGCCGAAGAGACGGAGAATATCGTCCTCCAGTGACAGGAAGAAGCGGCTCTCGCCGGGATCCCCCTGACGGCCGGAACGGCC
>OMVL01000054.1 GCA_900314485.1 uncultured Eubacteriales bacterium | reverse complement strand
TTCGGGCAGATGCTCCGACCATGCGCCGCTATAGGCGTTGCTCAATCCGTCCATGTACAGTTCAAAGGCGTTTACAATGGCTTCCTTGTCGTTCATTTCGTCCATTAGTCCACACCTCCCATCACCCGGACCGTCACCACGACGGCGGAGATCAGTGTGACCACCAGACAGCCGCCCTTGACAGCCTCGGCGGCGATGGAGTCAACCAGACCCAAAAGGCCCAGCAACGTAATCAGCCAGGCGACGAATGTCAGCGCCAGCATAATCAGCATGGGGCGGGTAATGCGGCGGATGGCCTTGCGGCGGCGGGTTTCAAAAATGGCGTCGCTCTGGCCGTTGACCATGGCCTCTACCTGCTCGTCTTCCGTGGTGTAATGGGTGATTTTTTCTTTTGTGGTTTTCATTTTTTCCTTGTCCTTTCTGTCCTCTCCGTGCTATAATAGGCACGGAGGCTATTGGCCTGTCTCTTACCTGCCCTCATCGGAGTTGCGGTCCGGTGGGGGCGATTTTTATGCCGTCAAGACTTTGATCAGCAAGTAAAATAGCAACCCAGTCGCAGAGCCCAGCAGAAACTCTGGCCATCTGATTTTCATCCTGTGATTCCTCCTTCCTGTCAAATTTTGTCTTGTTTTGCGGACGGCTGTGTGCTATACTCGCCTCGTAGGCGCCCAGTCAGCGCTTACGTACTCATGCCCTCACGGTTGCATCGCCCGGCCGTGGGGGCGATTTTTTCTGTCACGCACCTTCCGCCACCCCGCCCAGCTTCACCGGGTGGAACGGATCGGTCAGGTCGTAGCCCTCCCAGTGCACCAAAAACTGCTCGACGGCGGACGGGCGGATTTTCAGGCGCCCCAGCTTCATGGCGGGGAGCAGGCCAGCGTTGATGAAGCTATAGACCTGATTAGTGCCGCATTTGAGCAGTGCTGCTGTCTCGGGGACGGTATACAGGCCGCCCGTCTGGGCGGGGACAGTTTTTTCTTTCACGGTGGGTTACCTCCTTTTTCAAATCTCACTTGTATTCTTAAATGAGTTCTCACTTTAAGTGGGATTTCTGGGCAAAAAAATACAGTCGAGGGGGACACGGCAAAGGTTGCACAGAGTCATCATCTGGCTGACACTAGGCTCTGTTCGGCCTTTTTCCCAATTTCCGACCGTCTGTTTGCCGACTTTGAGCTCTTTCGCAACATCTTCCTGCGTCATATTAGCATTCACTCTTGCGGCGGCAAGGCTGATCTGAAAAGGCATAGCTGCATACCTCCTTTCTGCGCTAATATTTTATCTCACTAAAAGTGAGATATCAATACCGAAAGTGAGATTTTTTCAAAAAACAGTTGCAACTCTCACTTTGAAGGAGTATGCTAAGCGAAAAGAGAGGAGGCACTACTATGGAGGATGCGGAATACAGGCGGATATTTGCATCAAAACTCAGATACTACATGAATCTCAATGGGAAAAACCAGATGGATCTCATGCGTGATTTGAATTTGAGTTCATCCACGGTGTCGAGTTGGTGTACCGGGCAAAAACTTCCTCGGATGGGGAAAATACAGATGCTTGCAGACTATTTCGGAATCAATAAATCGGATCTGATCGAAAACAAGGTTGCACATCCGATAAGCAAGTCAGCGAAGGTCATCCCAGCCGGCTTTGACCCAATGCCGGATATGTCAGAGGTTCCCTTGGTCGGTGAGATCGCCTGTGGCCAGCCCATCACGGCGGAAGAGAACCTGGAGGGCTATGTGTCTGTGCCGGAGTGCTGGCACGCTGACTTCGCCTTGATCTGCCGGGGAAAGAGCATGGAGCCGAAGATCCACGACGGAGATCTGGTGGCAATTCGTGCGGGCCTACAGATTGAAAACGGACAGGTTGCAGCGGTGCGGATTGGTGACGAGGCAACACTGAAGCGAGTGTACCGTTATCCGGAGCGTTTGATTCTCCGACCTATCAACGAGGACTTTGAGGAGATCGTGCTGGAGGGCGAAGAGATCAATCGTGCATCCATCGAGGGCAAAGCAGTGGGGCTTTGCCGGGATATGTAAGAGGGGAGAGATAAAGAAATGGCTTACGATTACAGAAAGGACTATATTGCCTACCAGAGAGAGCAGAAGAAAAAGAACGCAAAGCACAGTGTCTGCTTGTTCTTCGCATTTTTGCTGGGTTTTGTCTATCTGGTGTTTCTGCTTTACATTACTTATGTCAACACAACGCTCAGTGCGACAATCGAAGAATCCGTTGGAGCAGCTATCGGCCTTGTGATTGGCCAAGCGCTGATCTGGCCTCACATGGTATCTACTTTGTTAGCTGTGATTTTCAGCGGGTTTGCCTTTGCGAGGAAAAGTCGGGCGTTCGCAATGACGGGAGCAGTGTTCTACACGCTGGCACTGGTATTCCACCCTGAGTACTTCATGTTTGTAATTTTGGAAGCGCTTCTGTGCTTCATCGGGTTTATTCGCACGCCGTAAGATAATAAAAAACCTCCCCCGGTGCTGGAACACCAGGGGAGGAGAGCGGCCGGAGCTGCTACCAACAGCAAAGGCCAAATGCACCAGGTACCAAGAACCACCAAGGCACCATTGCGCCCTTTCATTGTACCACAGAGGGCTGCCGGGGTGCAATAGTGAAAGGAGCGGAAAATGGCAGCAAAAGTGAACGTGTACAAAAGAGGGAAGACTTGGACATGGCAGTTTGAGGGTGCTGCTGTTGGCGGCAAGCGTAAGCAGTACACAAAGGGGGGATTCCCCACAGCTACGGCAGCCAGAGCCGCTGGTATGGAGGCGTGGAACGAGTACAATCAGGCGGGCGAACTGCGGAAGAATTCGGAGATGTCATTCTCGGACTATCTGGATCTATGGCTGGAAACTTACGGAGTCAATCTCAAAACAACTACTATCGCAGGATACAAGAAGCGTATCAACATACACATCCGCCCTAAACTGGGAAAATACCGTATGAACGCTCTGAGCCCTGCGATCCTCCAGAAGTATATCAATGATCTGTTTGACGCCGGGTATAGCCGCAATACGATCAGCTGCATTAAGGGACTGCTGACCGGTTCCCTAACTTATGCGGTGGAGCCGCTGCGCCTACTGATCTCGTCGCCCATGCAGGGCGTGAAGCTGCCATCCTACCGGGCGACGCCTGCCCGCCCAGCCGGGAGCACCCTAATGTGGTGATCTCACCGGGGCAGATGCCGGCCATTCTTGCCCGCTTTCCCGAGGGGAGCAGCCCGCATATTCCGCTTCTGCTGGGCTATCGGTGCGGTCTGCGATTGGGGGAGGCGTACGGTTTGATGTGGGATGACATTGACTTTGATTTGGACACGATTACCGTCCGACGCCAAGTGCAGATGGGAGCTGATAAAATTCATTGGATGTTTACGCCGCCGAAGTATGAGAGTGTGCGGACGATCAGCATGGATCCGGTGCTGAAGGATGTCCTCCAGAGGCGTCGGAGGTTGCTGGAGAGCTGCCGGGAGGCTTACGCAGAGTATTACCATCAAATCACAGTGGACGAGCGAGGGATGCTGGATACCGGGGAGGGGGAGAACGTCTCTCTGGTAAACACCAGAGAGAACGGCACCTTCATTCAGCCGAGGACGATGACCAGCACAGCGAAGGTGATCCACGGGGATCTGAATATCCCGGAGTTTACCTACCACGGCCTGCGTCATACCCATGCCACCAGACTGATGGAGGCCGGCGTAAACCCGAAAGCGATCCAGCAGAGGCTCGGCCACAAAAAACTGATCCTCACCGTGAACACTTATGGCCACCCCACGGAGAAAATGGAAGATGAACTCCGGTTGGCCATGGCTGAATTTGAATAAAAGAAAAAGATGTCAACGGCTTTTGAAAACCGTTGACATCTCGTTTACAAGTGGATGTTTGCTAACTTGTTTCTTCTGAAAAAGTTGTCAAATTCTTACTTCTGGCTCTGCTCCACAGCAACAGCCACAGCGACAGTAGCGCCAACCATGGGGTTGTTGCCCATACCGAGGAAGCCCATCATCTCCACGTGGGCGGGGACGGAGGAGGAACCTGCGAACTGAGCGTCAGAATGCATGCGGCCCATGGTGTCGGTCATGCCGTAAGAGGCGGGGCCGGCGGCCATGTTGTCGGGATGGAGGGTACGGCCCGTGCCGCCGCCGGAGGCAACGGAGAAGTACTTTTTGCCCTGCTCGATGCACTCCTTCTTGTAGGTGCCTGCCACAGGATGCTGGAAACGGGTGGGGTTGGTGGAGTTGCCGGTGATGGAGACGTCCACGCCCTCCAGATGCATAATGCCGACGCCCTCACGGACATCGTCAGCGCCGTAGCAGCGGACAGCGGCGCGCTCGCCGTCGGAGTAGGCAATCTCACGCACCACATTCACCTTGCCGGTGTAGTAGTCAAACTGTGTCTGGACGTAGGTGAAGCCGTTGATGCGGGAGATGATCTGAGCGGCGTCCTTGCCCAGGCCGTTCAGAATGACGCGCAGGGGAGTCTTGCGGGCCTTGTTGGCGTTGCGGGCGATGCCGATAGCGCCCTCGGCGGCGGCAAAGGACTCGTGGCCGGCCAGGAAGGCAAAACACTTGGTCTCGTCCCGCAGCAGCATGGCGCCCAGGTTGCCGTGGCCCAGGCCGACCTTACGGTCGTCAGCGACGGAGCCGGGGATGCAGAAGGCCTGCAGGCCGATACCAATGGCCTCGGCGGCCTCAGCGGCGGTCTTGACGCCCTTCTTCAGAGCAATGGCGGCACCCACGGTATAGGCCCAGCGGGCGTTTTCAAAAGAGATGGGCTGAATGCCCGCCACGATCTCATAGGGATCGAAACCGGCGGCCTTGCAG
Organism: uncultured Eubacteriales bacterium; assembly: GCA_900314485.1. Taxonomy (GTDB): domain Bacteria; phylum Bacillota; class Clostridia; order Oscillospirales; family Oscillospiraceae; genus Onthomonas. The sequence goes on along the minus strand of OMVL01000054.1, from coordinate 13,374 downwards.
ATGTCGCGGCACTCTTCCACGGAAGAAATACCATACTCAGCCAGAACAGGAGCAATCTGGCCAATGCGTCTATCATAAGATTCAAACAGTGCCATTTTGATTACTCCTTTCTGGGATCGATGTACTTCACGGCGTTGTCAAACTGGCCGTAGTGACCCTTAGCCTTCTCCAGCGCCTCGTTTGCGTCCATACCGCCCTTGATCCAATCCATCATCTTGCCCAGATGGACGAACTCATAGCCGGTGATCTCGTTGTCCTTGTTCAGGGCCAGACGGGTGATGTAGCCCTCGGTCAGGGACAGATAGCGGGGGCCCTTTGCGTTGGTGGCAAAGATAGTGCCCACCTGACCGCACAGACCCTTGCCCAGATCCTCCAGAGAGGTGCCGATGGGCAGGCCGCCCTCGGAGAAGGCAGTCTGGCTGCGGCCGTAGACGATCTGCAGGAACAGCTCACGCATAGCGGTGTTGATGGCGTCGCACACCAGGTCGGTGTTCAGCGCCTCCAGAATGGTCTTGCCAATCAGGATCTCGCCGGCCATAGCGGCGGAGTGAGTCATGCCGGTGCAGCCGATGGTCTCCACCAGAGCCTCCTCAATAATGCCGTCTTTGATGTTCAGGCTCAGCTTGCACGCACCCTGCTGAGGAGCGCACCAGCCTACGCCGTGGGTAAAACCGGAAATATCTTTGATCTCCTTGGCCTGAACCCACTTGCCCTCTTCGGGAATAGGAGCAGGACCGTGATATGCGCCCTTGGCAACGGGACACATCGCCTGTACTTCGGTGGAATAGATCATAAAGTACATTCCTTTCTCTATCACTAGATTAGGGTTATGCCTGCAACAGTGCGCCACAGCCATAATTTTCCTTATCTAAATTGTCCTACAAAAGGGGCGGTTAGTCAAGGCTAAGTGCGGAGTTTTGGCGAAAAACGGGTGATTTTTCGGGATAATGCACCTAAAAAGTTAGAAAAGCATTACAAAATTAGAAATATGTAACAAAACATAGAAGAAAGCGTCTGCCAAAGCTTCGGCAGACGCTAAGCGGAAAACGGTTTAGTTCCGATACAGGATGCGAATGGAATTCAAAATGCAGAGCATGGCTACTCCGGTATCTGCAAAGACCGCCGCCCACATATTGGCGTGGCCCAGGAGGCCCAGCAGGATGACCAACAGCTTAATGGCCAGAGCAAAAATGACGTTCTGCCTTGCCACAGCAATTGCCTGCCGTCCGATGGATATGGCCTGTGAGACGGCGGAGAGCTCGCCGGTCAGGAAGACCACATCGGCGGCCTCAATGGCGGCGTCTGCGCCGCTGCCCATGGCAGCGCCCACGTCAGCACCCGCCAGCACGGGGGCGTCATTGATACCGTCACCCACGAAGAGAACTTCCCCCTGCTCTGCCCGGATGGACTGGAGGGCGGAGACCTTGTCCTGAGGCAGCAGCTTGGCCTTTACCTCTTCGATGCCGACGGCCTTGGCCACTGCCTGGGCGCTCTCCTGACTGTCGCCGGTGAGCATGGCAGTGCGGATCCCCTGTGCTTTCATTTGAGCGACAGCTTGCTTCGCTCCGTCTTTGATGGTGTCGGAGATCATAAGCTGGCCCAGATACTTGCCGTCCTTTGCCAGCAGCACCTGAGCGCCCATGGCGGGAACAATGTTCGGCAGAGAGATGCCGAACTCCTCCATCAGCTTGCGGTTACCGCAGAGGACTCCGCCCGCCTCTATGCCCCGTCCGGCATGCTCGATGACATGCTCCAACCGGGCAGGGGAGACCTGCCGCTCCTCGGCGGCAATCAGAATGGAGCGGGCAATGGGATGGGTGGAGCCGATCTCGCATCCGGCGGCCAGGGCAAGCAGCTCATCCGCATTTGCGCCTTGTGCCGGCAGCACCTGCTGGAGCTTGAAGTTGCCCAGGGTGACGGTGCCGGTCTTATCCATGACCACCGCCTTGATTTTAGCGATGGTTTCCATGGCGGAACCGCCCTTGAAGAGGATATTCTGCTTGGAGGCGGCGCCGATGCCCGCATAGAAGGCCAGGGGAACGCTGAGTACCAGAGCGCAAGGGCAGGAGATGACCAGGAAGGTGCAGGCCGTCCTGACCCAATACTGGACATTTCCGGTGAAAATAGAGGGAACAATGGCCACCAACAGGGCCAGTGCCACCACAATGGGGGTGTAGATGCGGGAAAACCGGGTGATGAACCGATCAATCTGGGGCTTGGAGGCAGCGGCGTTTTCCACACTCTCCAGAATCCGGGTGACCATGGAGGTCTCCAGCGGCTGTTCCACCTTCATGGTCAGAAGGCCGGTGGAATTGACACAGCCGGAGAGGACACAGTCTCCGGGACGGACAGCAACAGGGACAGGCTCTCCGGTGACGGGGGAGGTGTCGATCTGGCTCTCGCCCTCCACCACAGCGCCGTCCAGAGGGATCCGGTCTCCGGGACGGACCTGGACCAGATCGCCTGCCTGCGCTTCCTCGGCGGGGAGGGAAATTGTGCTGCCGTCAGGCTGCACCAGCTGCACCACCTCGGGACGGAGATCCATGGCCTCCATAATGTTGCTCCGGGAGCGCTCGACTGCCCGATCCTCAAAATACTCACCGATTTGATAGAACAGCATAACGCCCACCGCTTCGGGGTACTCGCCAATGCCGAACGCGCCCAAGGTCGCAATGGACATGAGGAAGTTCTCGTCAAAGACCTGGCCATGGGTCAGGTTAATGACGGCGGTTTTCAGCACATCAAAGCCCAGCAGCAGATAACCGATGATGTAAACAGCCAATGCGATCGGGCTGATGGGCAGCCCCAGGGCGGGGGCGAGGAAGATCTCCAGCAGCTTGCCCGCAACAAAGAGAACGGCGCCGGCAATGATTTTCGGGAGGGCATTTTCCTCCTCTTCCTCAGAACTTGCCACTTTTTTGCGGCTCATAGGCTCCAGCTTGGCCTCCGGTTCGATTTTAGAGCAGATGGCCTGCATCTGGGGGAGCAGTGCGTCCGGATCCTTTGCCCAGACACGGAGCTGTTCGGTGGCAAAGGTAAGAGTCGCCTCTTCCACCTCGGGAAGTTCGTTGATCTGACGCTCCATCTTGGCGGCGCAGTTGGCGCAGTCCAGCCCCGTCACCCGATAGACCTTGCGCACTACTCCGGCAGAGTGGATCACCGGCTGATGGTGGTGTTCTTCGCGGTGATGGTGTTCGTGGCCGCAGCAATCGTCATCATCGTCATCCTCGCAGCCGCAGTGGCCGTCGTGGCGGTGATGGTACTCTGGCGCCCGAGATGCTCCTCTTCACAGCCGCAATGGCAGTGCCCGTGCAGTTCTTCGCTTCCTTCTCTATGTTCCTGCTCGCTCATATCATGACCTCCCAATGTGACAGCCAAACAAATAATTGAACGATTGTTCATATGTTCAAGAAGATGATACTGCTAATGGGTGCATCTGTCAAGAGGGAAATAGAAAAAGGTGGGCACTCTTTCGAGTGCCCACCAAAGATGCTTGGCAGATGAGACAGCTGATAACTCAAGCGACCTTCTTCTTCTGAGAGAACAGAGTCTGGATGCCCTCAACGGCCAGAATGATGGCCAGAACTGCCATAGCAGCGGCAAAGATCAGCTGGAACCAGTCGCCCCAAGCAGCCTCGCCGGAGCCGATCACGCCGAACTTCTTGATGACGGTGATGACCAGGCTGGTCAGAGTGGCGATGAGCATGAAGGCCATGGGGAACAGGAACATCTTGTTGTTCTTGCCCACGTTGCCCAGCCAGGCAGCCACAGCCAGCAGAGCGATACCGGCCAGCAGCTGGTTGGCGGCGCCGAACAGAGCCCAGATCTGGCTCAGGCTCAGGAAGCCCAGGACGCAGCCAATGACGACCATGATCAGAGTGCCGGTGATGGGGAAGGTCAGAACCTTGCGGAAGCCGGTGGCGTCCTTCCAGCTCTGCTCGCCTTCCTTCAGGAACAGCTCGGAGAACATAAAGCGGCTCAGACGGGTGCCGGTGTCCAGGCTGGTCAGAGCGAAGACGGAGACAGCCAGCGTCAGCAGAGCGTAGATGGTGTTATAGATGGGGGTGCCATCGGTGCCGAACATGGTAGCAATACCCGCAGCGAAAGCAGCAGAGGGGGAGCCGAAGTCGCCGGCGGTGTACTTGGAGAAGACCACGCCAACAGCGATCAGAGCGATGATAGCCAGACCGGACTCAATCAGCATGGAGCCGTAGCCGATGGGCTTGGCGTCCCGCTCGTTGTCCAGCTGCTTGGAGGAGGTGCCGGTGGAGATCAGGGAGTGGAAGCCGGAGCAGGCGCCGCAGGCGACCGTAATGAACAGGGTGGGGAACAGGAAGTTGCCGCCCACAGTCCAGCCGGCGAAGGCGGGGATCTCGAAGGTGGCGGTGCCGGCGATGGCGGAGAAGATAATACCGATCACAGCCACACCCATCATGGCGTACAGCAGGAAGCTGGACAGATAGTCACGGGGCTGCAGCAGGATCCACACGGGAACCAGAGAAGCGATGGTGATGTAGGCGCCGATCAGGATGATCCATGCAGTGCGGCTGAGCGCCAGACCCACATGCAGGCCGAGGGCCAGCATCAGCGCGATGCAGATGACGCCGCCGATGGTAGCGGGCAGAGTCTTCACGCCAGCCCGGTTGGTCAGCAGACCGTAGATGATGGCCAGAACGATGAACAGCATGGAAATGATAGCGGTGGTCTCAGTGCCGGTGGGATTCGTCGTAAAGCCAGGTGCATTCGTAGAAGCGAAGGTGCCGGCCACCACGTTCACGAAGGAGGCGATAACAAGAATCAGAACCAGCAGGGCGAAGATGATGAACAGCTTCTGTGCCTTCTTGCCCATGGTGTCCCGGATGATCTCACCGACGGACTTGCCGCCGTGGCGGATGGAGGCGAACAGGGAGCCGAAGTCCTGCAGGCCGCCGAAGAAAATACCGCCGATTACGCACCACAGGAAAACGGGGACCCAGCCAAACACAGCGGCCTGAATGGGGCCGTTGATGGGGCCGGCGCCTGCGATGGAGGAAAAGTGGTGACCCATCAGCACGGCGGGCTTGGCGGCGACGTAGTCAACGCCGTCTTCCAGCTCGTGTGCCGGAGTCTTCCGGTTGGGATCTACACCCCACTGCTTAGCCAGCCAGGAGCCATAAAACACATAGCCGATGACCAACAGAACAATGGCGGCGAGAATGATGATGATAGCCATACAAACTCTCCTTACTCAAGTGATGATAATATATTGCGAAAGAGTTTCCGCAGACTTTGACCCTTCCGGTTATAGGTCAACTGTCCGGTGGAAAGCTCTAATGCAACCAGACGATAGTCGCTCCAGCCGTGGAGCATGTGGCGGTAGCTCTGATAGCGATGGGTCTTTTTGACCATCGCCATCGCCTCAGGGGCGATCGTGTCGGCTAACAGAATGAGCGTGATGTCGGTATTTCGGTGCCCGCTGTGGGGAGTGACCCGGGAAAGCCCCGTCTCCCAGGCCAACCGGTCCAGCCGCTCTGCGTCAGCCAGGTCCAAATGCTCTTCCGAGGCGATAAAGATGTACTCGTGAGACTCTGCGTCCGACAGCTTGGCGCTCTTAAAGAGAAAGTACTGCTCGTTGTTGGAGTGAAAGGCAGCCTCCGCCGCAAAAGAAGGGGTCGCATTTTCACGGGAGATATTGTAATAACGCTGAAAGGCTGCGAGCAGCCGATCGAGAAATTCAGCACGGGTATAGGCCATAACAAGCTCCTTTGAGCGTTTGCATCATTTCATTCATTCAAACTATACTTTATTCTATCACGTTGCAAAAGATTTGCAAGAGAAAAGTGTGGAATGAAACAAAAAATGTCATCGAGATTTTTCGGATTTGGCCGGTCAAATATTGCGAAAGTGTAAACAGCTGCAGAAATGCCGCAATTACAGAAAAAATCGGAACAAAAACGCCGGCTGATATGCAGCCGGCGCGGAAACAACGAAAATGTAAAGGTTGACAATTTGAAAGAATGCATGCATTAATTTGACAAAAATGCATGCATAAGCTGCATCATATCTTCCGGCATAGCCTGAGTGAAGGACAGGGGCACCCCGGTAACAGGATGATGCAGGTCCAGCTTCCAGCTGTGGAGGGCAGGCCGGGAGATCAGGCGGTGATCCTCGGTGCCGTAGAGAAAGTCTCCCGTGAGGGGGTGCCCCAAATGGGAGAGATGTACCCGGATCTGGTGGGTGCGTCCCGTCTCCAGGGTAAGGGCAGCCAGAGAGCGGCTGCCGTCCGTCTTCAAAACGGTGTAGCGGGTCACGGCACGCTGTCCGTCCTCTGAGACCTGCCGTTTTAAAATGGAGTCGGGGCAGCGGCCGATGGCCAGATCAATGACGCCCTGACCGGGGGAGAGGACCCCTTCGCAGATTGCCAGATACTGCCGGCGGAAGCGGCCGGAGTGCAGCGCTTTGCGCAGTTCCTCCTGGGCAAAGGGGTGTTTTGCCACTACCATCAGGCCGGAGGTGCCCTTATCCAGACGGTGGACGGGGTGGAAGTCCGCGTCAGGATCGGTCTCCTGCCAGTGGGACATGAGGGCGTTTCCCAGGCTGTCCTGCCAGTGGCCGGGGCCGGGATGAGAGGGCATGCCGGGAGCCTTGTTCACCACTGCAATGTCCCGGTCCTCATAGACGACGTCCAGGGGCAGGGACACCGGCGGGATGCCGCTTTTTACCGTGGGGTCGGACAGACGGACGGAGAGGGTCTGCCCTTCACGGACGATGACACGGGTGTGTACCCGCTGGCCGTCCAGCAAAATCCCGTCCTCCAGCCACTTGATCCTCCGCAGCAGGGTGCCGGAGAGGCCCAGCTTTCTCCGGAGCAGGTCGTGGACGGGACGGCCTGCCCATTGCCGGTCAATTACAAAATCTAATCTGCGGGGATTCATAACACTGTCAAAATGAGATCCATCGTGCCTGCTCCTGTCATTGCTTTGTTTGATTGGAGGATAGCGTGCCCGGCGGAAGATGTCAAGGGGGGATTTCGGCGGTTTCCTCTTTTCAAGCCCGATGGGATATATTATAATGTAGCGAAACGAAAGGAAGGCGAGTGCCATGCGCTGGACCCTGATCCGTCAGCAGCACGAGCGGCAGAAGCTGCAGCGGGAATATGCCAAGACCCAACAGGGGAAAAAACTGGGCATCTATATTCATATCCCTTTTTGCCGCAGCAAGTGCGCCTATTGTGACTTCTATTCTCTGGCAAATCGGGAGGATCAGATGGACCGCTATCTATCCGCACTTACCACCCACTTGAAGGAGACGGCCCCTCAGGCGAAAAGCCGCATCGTGGACACGGTCTACATTGGCGGCGGCACACCCTCCATTCTGGGGGCAAAGCGGATTGCCGCCCTCTTGGGGACGGTGAAGGGGAACTATCATCTCTCCCGGGACTGCGAGATCACCATGGAGGCCAACCCCGACAGCGTAGACCTGACTCTGCTGAAAAGGATCCGCCGGGCGGGGGTGAATCGGTTGTCTCTGGGGGTCCAGTCCGCCAATGATGCGGAGCTTCGGACCATCGGCCGGCCCCACGGCTTTGCTCAGGCGGTAGAGGCGGTCTCTCTGGCCCGCAAGGCGGGCATGGGCAACCTCAGTCTGGACCTGATCTTCGGCCTCCCCGGCCAGACCATGGCGGATTGGCAGCACAGCGTGGAGGAAATGCTCAAGCTGGAGCCGGACCATCTCAGCTGCTACGGCCTGCAAATCGAGGAGGGGACGCCCCTTTATGACAGGCGGGAGGACTACACCTTTGCAGGCGACGACGATCAGGCGGATATGTATCTCTGGATGGTTCAGCGCCTGAAACAGGCGGGCTATGACCAGTACGAGATCTCCAACTTCGCAAAACCAGGCAGCCGATCCCGGCACAATCTCCGCTACTGGAGATTGGAGGAGTATATCGGCTTCGGCCCCGGCGCCCACAGCGACTTTGGTGGCCGGAGGTACAGTTTTGTCCGGGACCTGAACGCCTACCTCAAAGGCGTGGAAGAGGGAGGCCCCATTGTGGACGACGATCAGGTCATCCCCCCGGAGGAGCGGCTGAACGAATACCTGATGCTGAGCCTGCGGACAGTGGAGGGCATTGACGGGGACTGGTACAGCCGCCGCTTCCACATGAACTTCCACCCTCTGGAGCAGTTGCTTCGGGGCTATGCCCAGCGGGGTCTGGCAGCGGAGGAGAATGGCCGCTGGCACTTCACTCCCGAGGGATTTCTCCTCTCAAACAGCCTGATTGTAGAACTGCTGGAGGCCCAGGAGCACAATACCATCGACAGCCTGCTGGGGCAGGCGGGAAGAAAGACATAAACAGCAGCTCCCGTACAAAGCGGAGCTGCCGTTTTCAACGTGCCTTCAAACTGCCAGAGTTCCGATCACAGTAGAAGCGGCCTTCTTTTCCACGGTAATGTGAACACTGGCCGGTCCTGACCGCCCGCCGTATTCATCCACCGCCAGATAGGTGAAAGAAAACCGCCCCGTCCGCCGCCCGGGCGTATAGGTGAAACTGCCCGTGGCCGGATCATCCAGTGTAACAGTGCCCTGCTCCGGCTGAGTGAGGAGGAGAAAGGTGACTGCGCCGCCCTCCGGGTCCTCCGCCAACAGCAGTCCGGCGGCATCACTTTTGCTCCAGGCGGTGAGGTTGATCTCTCTGACCTCAGGCGGGAGGTTCTCCTCCTTCAGGTGGTAAATTGTGACGGTGGCAGGCTGACCCGCCAGATCTCCGTTGAGGGGCGTAACAGTAAAAGAGACTTCCTTTACGGACTTATCCAGCGGATACCAGGTCAGGCCGGGGAGAGCCTCCTTTGCCACAAGACCGCCCTCTTCCACCAGCATGGCGCCGATCTGGAGCACACCCACTGAGTGATCCGGCAGGTCTGAAAACTGATAGTGCTCCGCCAGTTCCAGGGTGGGAGAGAAGTCCTCCTGGGAAAAGACGTAGCTCTCGCCCAGCGTTGTGCTGACGCAGAAGTCCGCCTGCACCGGAGGCTCCGGACGGTCGAAGGGCCAGAAGGCGGCGGCAGTGGCGGAGCATAGGACAAAACAGAGGGTTGAAACCAGCAGAAACGCTGAGATACGGGAAAAATGCTTCATAAAAATTCCTCCTGTCGAGATTGAAAATAGTATGTCTCAACAGGAGGAATTCATGCTTCATTCATTTTTAAAAGCCCAGATCCTGTCCCACCAAAATGACGTGGATCCGACCCTTGACCCGGCTGCGGCGGGTGATGAGGAACTGACAGCAGATGCAGTCCGGGCTGCTGCAGTCGGCGCATTTGCCCAGCTTGGTGCAAGGGGTGTCCAGTCCCAGCCGGATGCAGTTGGGCGGTGCGGCCTCGTTCCTGGCCCGCTTGACGGCGGAATCCAGATCCGGTGCGACCTTGTTCATGCCGGCCACCACGACCACCTTCTCCGGGCCGAAGGCCAGAGCGGAGATGCGGTTGCAGTTGCCGTCAATGTTGACCAATACACCATCCTGGGTAATGGCGTTGGTTGACATAAAATAAGTGTCGCAGAACAGGATCTCCTTAAAAATCTCCCGCTGCTCCTCCGGGGTAGCGGCGGCGAAGCGATCAAGGAAGTTACAGCCTGCGGCTTTGGCGGCCTCGGCAAAGCCCAGTTCGCCCAGTGTGGCGGAGCCGCCTGCTGCCACCGAGGTGCCGGGGATCAGAAAGCGGGCGATGGCTGCTTTTGCGTCGTCGCGGGTGGCGCAGTATTCGCCGGTCATGTTCCGGCGCTCCAGACCCTTGATGACGGTTTGGGCCAAATTGCAGCGGGACTGTTCCAGAGGAGTCATAGGGATCATCCTTTCCTTTGCCGACAGACGGCAGTATTTCTGATACTCATTATATAAGAATCGGGAAGGAAAAGCAATTTGATATAAGGCATCACCGCACAATTGTGCCTGCGGCGCTTGACGGCGCATTTCCGCCGGAAATGCGTTGTGAAAACTTGAAATACATCCAGTATTCCTGCGTTTTCACGCCTTTTTCCGACGAAAATGATCTCTCCAATCGCTCTTGTCAAATTGTGCGGCGAAGCCCTAAAAAAGTCGCAGCCCATCCATGCCGGATCGGCTGCGATGATAAGGCGGATTTATTCTGTTTGGGCCGCAATATGCTCCTTCAGCTTTTCGAAGGTAACAGGACTGACGTCGTGCTCCATTTTGCAGGCATCCTCGGCTGCCACATCCGCAGGTATGCCCATGGAAATGAGCCAGTTGCTGATGAGCACATGGCGCTCGTAAATCGTCTCTGCGATCTTGTGCCCGGCATCGGTCAGGACCAGCTGGCCGTCCCGCTGCATAATGATATATCCGTTTTCCCGCAGCAGGCTGACCGCCCGGCTGACGCTGGGCTTGGAGAAACCCAGCTTGTGGGCAACGTCAATGGAGCGGACAGAGCCCTTCTCCTTCTGGATCATCAGGATCGCTTCCAGATAGTCTTCGGCCGATTCGTGGATCTTCATGGGGACACCTCCGGTTTATGTCAAAGCATGGAACACTTTTTGTTCTTGAATTAGTCATAGCTTACCACAGATCAAAATGAGATGCAAGCATGAAATAAGCTATTGACAACTTCGGTTAGTTCGTGTAAACTAACTGTACAATCATGAATGAGTGGGCCTATATCCATCAGCCTGCACCGTTTCGGAATGGAGGAATCTATGATGCCGCTGACATTTGCTGCGCCCGGCGAGGAGAATACCGTCAAAAAAATCACAGGAAAGGACGAAACACGTCGTTTTCTGGCCAATCTCGGGTTTGTGGAGGGCGGCAAGGTGACCGTCATCAGCGAGGTGGCAGGCAATCTGATTGTCAATGTCAAGGAGACCCGTGTAGCCCTGAGCAAGAGCATGGCTAACCGGGTCATCGTCTAAAGAAAAGAGGGAACAGCATGAAAACGTTGAGAGAGATCCAGCCCGGTCAGTCTGTTCAGGTCGTCCGTCTCCACGGCGCCGGCCCTGTTCGCCGCCGCATTATGGACATGGGCATCACCAAGGGCACGCCTCTGACCGTCCGCAAGGTAGCGCCTCTGGGCGATCCTGTGGAGATCACCGTCCGCGGCTATGAACTGAGTGTCCGCAAGGCAGACGCAGAGTGCATCGAAGTGGAGTGACCGCTCCCTTTTTGCAGCTGAAAAGTTAGAAGCAACTCAAACAGTTAGTTAGAAGAAACTGAACATTGCGCAGTTTTGCATCAAAAGAGAGGAAGCGAATCGAATGGCACAGATTAAAATTGCCCTTGCGGGCAACCCGAACTGTGGTAAGACGACCATGTTCAACGCCCTGACCGGCGCTTCCCAGTACGTGGGCAACTGGCCCGGCGTCACTGTGGAAAAAAAGGAGGGCAAGCTGAGAGGCAACCGTGATGTGACCATCACCGACCTGCCCGGCATTTACTCCCTGAGCCCCTACACGCTGGAGGAGGTCGTCTCCCGTAATTACCTGCTCAAGGAGCATCCCAATGTGGTCATCAACCTGGTTGACGGCTCCAACATCGAGCGTAACCTGTACTTAACCACTCAGATTATTGAGCTGGGCATCCCCGTCCTCATTGCACTGAACATGATGGACGTGGTGAATAAGCGGGGCGACCGGCCTTGACGAGATGGCCAAGCAGGCCGTGGCACTGGCCGAGGCCAAGCAGGCCGTCCCCGCCCCTCACGGCTTCAGCAGTGAGGTGGAGGGCGCTCTGGCAGAGATTTCCAACGTGATTGCCGACAAGGTGGAGGCCAAGAGCCTGCGCTGGTACGCCGTCAAGGTCTTCGAGCGGGACGAGAAGGTCCTGGCTGAGCTGGGCTACGGCGACAAGCTGCCGGAGGATCTGGAAGCTGCCGTGGCCAAGGTGGAGTCCGATCTGGACGACGACGCCGAGAGCATCATCACCGGTGAGCGCTATGACTACATCGGAAAGGTCATCTCCAAGACCTACAAGAAGAAGAGCGCAGGCCTGTCTGTCTCCGATAAGATCGACAAGGTGGTCACCAACCGGATCCTGGCACTGCCCATCTTTGGCTTGATCATTGTTGCTATGTATTTAATCGTGGTCACTACCGTGGGCGCATGGTGGACGGACTGGGCCAACGATCAGCTGCTGGGCGAGGACGGATGGTTCCTCTTCGGCATCGGCCGCTCCGCCTATGACGACGCCGAGGGCGAGTTTGAAGAGGCGGATCAGATCATCAACGGCGCTGACTACTACGACTTTGACGCAGGCGACATGGCCCATTCCGACGGCTATCTGGACGCCGCTGCCGCTGCCGGCTATGCGTTTGATGAGGAAGAGCCCGACCTGGAGGCTCTGGCCGCTGAGATCGAGGCCAACGGCGGCCTGACCGTGGATGTGGACATCTACGATCTGGAAGAGATGGAAGTGGCGGACACCGTCACCGTCTCCGTGGAGGACTTCAAGGCCGCCGCCGAGGTGGAGGAGCCTGATCCTGCCGATTACAGCCCCGTGTACATCCCCGGCCTTTACACCGTCATCGCAAACGCTCTGGAGGCCATCAACTGCAATGAGCTGCTGACCGCTCTTATCCTGGATGGTATAGTCGCCGGCGTGGGCGCTGTGCTGGGCTTCGTGCCCCAGATGCTGCTGCTGTTCTTCTTCCTGGCCATTCTGGAGGACTGCGGCTACATGGCCCGTATCGCCTTCATTATGGACCGGATCTTCCGCCGCTTCGGCCTGTCCGGTAAGAACTTCATCCCCATGCTGGTGGCTACCGGCTGCGGCATCCCCGGCATCATGGCCACCCGTACCGTGGAAAACGAATCCGACCGTAAGATGGGCATTATGACCACCACCTTTATGCCCTGCGGCGCCAAGCTGCCCATTATCGCCCTCATCGCCGGCGCCCTGTTCTCTGACGCCTGGTGGGTCGGCCCCTCCTGCTACTTCATGGGCATTGCCGCCGTCGTCTTTACCGGCATTGTTATGAAGAAGACCAAGGCCTTTGCCGGCGAGCCCGCTCCCTTCGTGATGGAGCTGCCCGCTTACCATCTGCCACGCATTAAGGGCGTACTGATCCACATGTGGGACCGTGCCAAGAGCTTCGTGAAAAAGGCCGGTACCATCATTCTGCTGGCCAGCGCTCTGGTCTGGTTCCTGTCCTCCTTCGGCTTTGAGGGCGGCTTCGGTATGGTGGAGGATATGGACAACTCCCTGCTGGCCGCTGTGGGCGGCGCCATTGCCGGTATCTTCGCGCCTCTCGGCTTCGGCGACTGGAAGGCGGCTGCCGCTGTCATCACCGGCCTGATTGCAAAGGAGAACGTGGTCGGCACCTTCGGCGTCCTCTATGCCGGTATGGAGGAGGTCTCCGAGACCGGTTTCGAGACCTGGGCCATTCTCCG
>OMVL01000055.1 GCA_900314485.1 uncultured Eubacteriales bacterium | reverse complement strand
AACAAAAGGAGTGGCTCGGGATGCTGCCAAAGTCAGAATTGGAAATATCTGGTTCACGATAAAATTTGAGAGAGTGGTCTTGACAGGGGGACCATTATAAACTTTACCCCCTACCCGATATCATGTGGAGAAATCCAGTGGATTTATTGGATGAAAAAGTTGCGTAATCTTGTGGATCAAAGACAAACTGGAATCTTTTATCTACAATAGAGTAAAACCTTCTATTTCGATTCCCGCCGCCTCCGTTTGCAAAAACACCCGGAAATCGTTTTGATTTCCGGGTGTTTTGCGCATATTTCAGCCTTTTTGGTTAAAATGATGCAATCAAAAATTTGAGCGCTTTCATTTGACACCACTTTTGACCCCAAACAGCTTCAGACAGTACTTCTAAGCGATCAATATCACACTCCCATTTTGCCTCAAAAAGTTGCGAATATACGGAATGGACACGATGACATATCATAAACAGGACAGGAACATTTTTCATTCCTGCCCTGTATTTCACATTGATTCATCTCTTCTCACGAGCCGGATACTCGCTGAATATAGTTCTCCATTTGTTCTCTTGTGCCGGCTCAGCTCAATGGCATGGTTACATAGAACCGGCATTCCCAGGTGAAACTTTGCACTTGTTGTGCCTGATGGATAGCATACCAACGCTGCCTACATGCGGGCAGTCCTGGTTGCACACATGTACTTCTCCGACGCATAAACTGTCCTATCCCAGAATGAGAAAGGATGGTGGAACATCAATGCGGCGAGCATTAAATTTCTGGGTCGTCGGCGGAGACCTGCGTCAGGTGAAGCTGGCGCAGTTTTTGGTGGAGGACGGGCACAACGTCCAGACCTATGCCATGGAGCATCGGCCGAATCCCGGTATGCTGCCCGGCTCTGACACCATGAAGGGCATGGACCAGGCGGACTGCGTCATTCTGCCCCTGCCCGTAACGGCAGAGGGGGGTATCATCAACGCAGCCCTGTCTGACCTGCGCATCCCGGCGGAGGAACTGCTGAACGAGCTCAGCCCCGGCCAGGTGGTCTGTGCCGGGCGGGTGACGCCACAGATGCGGGTCCTGGCAGAGCAGAAGCAGCTGATCCTCCGGGACTACTTTGAGCGGGAAGAACTGGCAGTTGCCAATGCGGTGCCAACTGCGGAGGGTGCCCTGCAAATTGCCATGGAGGAGCTGCCCAAGACGATCTACGGCCTTCGTGTGCTGGTCATCGGCTTCGGCCGGATTGGAAAGATATTGGCTCATCGGCTCCGGGGCATGGGAGCAAAAGTGACGGTGTCCGCACGAAAGTACGGAGACCTGGCCTGGATCGAGGCCTATGGCTATGAGCCGGAACATACCGGGCAGCTGACCGGCTGGCTCAGTAGCTATGACCTGATCGTCAATACGGTACCCATCCGGGTACTGGACTTCCCCCAGCTGCTGGATCTGAAGGAGGACTGCCTGGTCATTGACCTGGCCTCCCGGCCTGGGGGCGTGAATCTGAAGGCAGCTTCCCAACTGGGCGTCAAGGTGATCTGGGCGCTGTCCCTGCCCGGCAAAGTGGCGCCTGCCACGTCAGGGAAAATCATTCGTGACACGATCTATCATATTCTTCAGGAGCTGGAAATATGAAATTGAAGGAAGCACGGGTGGGTTTTGCCATGTGCGGCTCATACTGTACCCACCGTCAGACGCTGGATGCCCTGCGGACCCTTGCGCCTCAATGCGGCTCTGTCATTCCCATTTTGGCGGAGGACAGCGGAGCGCAGGATACCCGCTTTGGGACCGGCGTCCATCTGAGAGAACAGCTGGAGCAGATCACCGGAAACGCAGTCCGGGACAGCATTGTCGCGGCAGAGCCCATTGGGCCGAAAAAGCAGCTGGATCTGCTCATCATCGCCCCCTGTACGGGGAATACCCTGGGGAAGCTGGCGGCAGGTATTACCGATACCGCTGTCACTATGGCGGCCAAGGCACACCTGAGAAACAGCGGCCCGGTGCTGCTGGCACCCTCTACCAACGACGGCCTGTCCGTCTCCCTGCGAAACCTGGGAGAGCTCCTGAGCCGCAAGGGCTATTTTTGCGTGCCTTTCAGCCAGGACGATCCGGTCGGCAAGCCCAATTCCATTGTATCTCATATGGATCTCATCCCCCGAGCGGCCCAGGCTGCCCTGGACGGAGCGCAGCTCCAGCCGGTGCTGCTTGCTTCGGAACTGGAGAAAAAGGGTCTCTGACAGGTAAATTTCGTCGTATCTTCATCCATTTTTCAGATTTATTTGGAATTCCACCCTTAACAAGGGCGAAAATCTATGTTATACTACTTTTCGCCTGTGCGTCAGGCAAAATACAAATGACAGGGAGCGGATACCTTTGAAGCTGATCACGTTTGCCGTGCCGTGCTATAATTCGGCCGCTTATATGTCCCACTGCATCGACACATTACTCACCGGCGGAGACGAGGTAGAGATCATTCTGGTAGACGACGGTTCTACCGACGAAACGCCTGCCATTGCTGACCGCTATGCCGCAGAGCATCCTGACATCATTCGGGTGATCCATCAGCCTAACGGAGGCCATGGCGAGGGCGTCAATCAGGGCATCCGTAACGCCACCGGCGTATATTATAAGGTGGTGGACTCGGATGACTGGGTAGACACCGATCACCTGCAGAAGGTGCTCCATACCATCCGGGAGTGGGTGAACAAGGGCGAGCTTGTGGACCTGCTCATCTGCAATTACGTCTATGAGCATGTGGAGGATAATACTCAGCACACCGTCCGTTATACCCATGTGTTTCCCCAGGACACTGTCTTTGGCTGGAAGGATGTGGGCCACTGGAGCCCCTCGGAGTATCTGCTGATGCACTCTGTGTTCTATCGGGCAGAACTGCTCCGTCAGTGCGGCTTGGAGCTGCCGAAGCACACCTTCTATGTGGATAATATCTTTGTCTATCAGCCCCTCCCCTGGGTCAAAACGATGTACTACATGGATCTGGACTTCTACCGCTACTTCATCGGCCGTCAGGACCAGAGTGTCAATGAAAAGGTGATGGTCGGCCGTGTGGATCAGCAGGTGCGTGTCACCCGCATCATGCTCCGCTGCTGTGATGTCATGGGCCTGCGGAAGACCAACTATAAGCTTTATCGCTATATGTGCCGCTACCTCTCCATGATGATGACCATCTCCTCCATTTTCCTGCTGATTTCCGGCACGGAGGAGAATCTGAAGCAGAAGGATGAGCTGTGGGAGTATCTGCGTGAGACGGATGCCTATCTGTACCGCAAGCTGAAGTACCGCTCCCTGTCCATGGTTTCCAATCTGCCCGGCTATCAGGGGCGCAAGCTGAGCGTGGGCCTGTACCGCCTGGCAAGAAAGATCTATAAATTCAACTGATCCATTTTCTCTAGCCTCTTATCGAAAACGGCATGGCGAAAAGCCATGCCGTTTTTCTCTGCCGTCAGAGCGTATCGAACGCTGCTCTTTTTTGACATAGACCGCCTTAGACGCTTTTTCCCGTGGGACAGGTCTATACTGGGCAATGCACTGCAAAGAAAGGGAGGTCTGCCCTTGACCACAGTCTACATAGACACTGTTTTTGTCCTGAACGGCATCCTGGACTATCTGCTCCTGCTATCTACGGCCCGGCTTGCGGCGGCACCCTTTCAGCGTCTGCGGCTGGCGCTGGGCGCCCTGCTGGGCGCCGGCTATGCCGTTCTGGTCTTTCTGCCGGGGTGCGGGATCTTTGCCCGTCCCGTTTTTCGCCTGGTTGCCATGCTGCTTATGACGCTGACGGCATATGGAGCCAGGCGGGGCAGTCTGCGGCTGACCGTGCTGTTCCTCGCCCTTTCCTGTGTTCTGGCGGGCATCCTGATGATGGTATCTCTCTTTTGGCAGGTCTCCCTGTCCTATCCTCAGGGCATCCCGTCATCGGGCATGGACTGGAAAGCCCTCCTTCTGGCGGGGGCAGTCTGCTACTGGCTGTCCTCAACTGTGCTGAAACGACTGGTACCTCATCATGGCAGGGAACTGCTGCCGGTCAAACTCCGCTGGGCGGACAGACAGGTGGGACTGACAGCGCTGACAGACTCCGGGAACCTGCTCACCGACCCGGCCGGCTCCGGTCCGGTGCTGGTAGCTGAGTGGCAGAAGGTGGCGCCGCTCCTGCCTTTAGAGCCGCGAATTACAAAAGACGATGTTGCCGACCCGATTCGGGGGCTGGCCCGGCTCAGTGACGGGTGGGGAGAGGGCAGACTGCATCTGCTGCCCTATCATGGGATCGGCGTGTCACACGGACTGTTGCTGGCCGTGCGGGTAGACAGCGCTGTGTTGGACAAACAGGTCATACACCGCCAGCTGGTAGCGCTTTCGCCGGAGCATCTCTCCGATGGCAGCTACCAGGGCGTAATTGGAATTGCACATTCAGGGACGGGAGGTACTGTATGAAATTAAAAGCATGGCTGAAACTGACGCTGAGCCGCCTGAAATGCCGTTTCGGCAGGGCAGAGGGGCTCCACTACATTGGAGGCAGCGATGTCCTGCCGCCCCCGCTGGACCGGGAGACGGAGCGGACGCTGCTGCTTCGGGTCCGGGACGGAGACAGGGAGGCGAGAGACACCCTGATCGAGCACAACCTCCGCCTTGTGGTCTATCTGGCCCGGCGGTTCGACAATACCGGCATCAATCTGGAGGATCTGATCTCCATCGGCACCATCGGACTGGTCAAGGCGGTCAATACCTTCGACCCGGAAAAGAACATCAAGCTGGCTACCTATGCCTCCCGGTGTATTGAAAACGAGATCCTCATGTACCTGCGCAAGACGGCCAATCAAAAGGGGGAGGTATCCTTTGACGAGCCGCTGAATACGGACTGGGACGGGAATGAACTGCTGCTGTCTGACATTTTAGGGACGGACAGCGACCTGGTCATTCGACCCATCGAGGATGACGTCGACCGGCAAAACCTTGCTCTTGCCCTGAACAAGCTGGCAAAACGGGATCGCCTGATCATCTCCATGCGCTTCGGACTGGGCGGGGGAGAGGTATATACCCAAAAAGAGATCGCCGACCGGATGGGCATCTCGCAGTCCTATATTTCCAGATTGGAAAAGCGTATTATTGCCCGTTTGAGGAAGGAAATGATCCGGATGGAAGGATAGATGACAGATTTTGCAGTCAAAATTAAGAAGTTGTTATGGGAAAATGGCGATTGGCAGTAGATTCTTTTCGGATAATGTGTTACACTGTCAAAGTAACCCGGAGATTCCGGAACTAGAATAGGAGGAATGGAATGATGAAAACCATTCGCAAGCCACTTGCAATTCTGCTGGCTCTGACAATGCTGCTGACGATGCTGACCGCCTGCGGCAAATCTCCTGCTCAGTCTTTCTTTGATCTCTATGAAGAGGCTGCAAAGGTGACTGACTGTGACTTTGAGCTCTCTATGGGGATCTCTATCGATGAAGGAGATGTGGACGTCTCTCTGAGCGGCAGCAGCTATCAGAGCATCAACCAGGCGCAACTGACCGGCTCCGTCGGAGGCTCCGTCAGCGGGGTGAAGGGAGAGGTATCGGTTCCCGAGATCCTGATCGACGGACAGACGATCTATGTCAACACCGCTGACCTGGTGGATCTGCTCCAGGTGATCATCGGTGAGGATCTCTCTGATCTGTTTGATGCCAAGTACATCGAAATCGGCGCTGAGGACAGCTCCGATTCCGAGGAGGCCGTCAAAGAGCTTCAGGGGCTGTTTGCCGGCACCGGCGCAAAGCTGAAGCAAAACATTCTCGAACGCAAGGATGTCGTCGCCAAGAACAAGGACGGCAGTTATACACTGACGCTTGACGGTGCTGCTATGTTGGAGCTGGTCCAGATCGCCTTGGACGACCTGAGCGACAACCGGAAGGACTACATCAATGCCATACTGGATCTGTATTCCGACTCCGATGTGCTTAGCAAAGATACCCTGAACGAGCTTTGGGATGAAATGGAAGACATGGCTGACGAGATCGACGAGGACTTCCTGAATGAGTATGGGGACGACCTGAAGGACATGACGATGAGTATGACCATCGCCAAGAACAAGGATAGATCCTATTCTATCAGCGCTGAGGTCGTGTACGATGACCGTGATAACGGATTTACCTTCAGCGTGACCAGCACTGTCAATCCCGTCAAGCATCCTGAGGAGTTCAAGGTCCCCAGAGATACCGTCACCATCGAGGAACTGATGGAGGAGTTTGGCAGCGTTGGCGACTACGGCTACGATGATGACGATGGCGACGACAATACCGACATTGTCAGCAACGACGGCGATGATGTCCCTGCCTACCTGCAGGACACCAAGCGGGTGGGCAACGACGAGGCCGGCTATATCGACGTTCCTTCCGAGTTTGTCCTCTTCCAGGAAGAGGGCGGCCTGAGCGGCGACGTAGAGAGCTATCAGTATTCCGACCCCACCGGCAAGACCATCTTCACCATCTCCGGCTATGAGGGCGTGGATGCTAAGGCTGTGGCTGACGCCCTGCTTGAGGGCCTGGAGGAGGACGGCGCTGAGGACGCCACCGGTGCCGAGACCACCATTGCCGGATACGATGCCTATCAGGTCTACTGCTACTATCCCGACGAGAATCTCTTCCTGGTCATGTGGGTATTCGAGACCGCTGAGCATGACGATCTGGTTCACTTTGTGGGCATTGAATTTGACGCTGATGAGTACACCGACGTCTGGCTGCTGAGCGAGACCTTCGGCTTTGACAAGGATTCTACGATTGACGTTACCGCCGACGTCGGCGGTGATGAAGAGGTCGACTGGAGCGACTTCCAGACCGAGACAGGCGGCATTGACCAACTGAACCTGACCAAGATCAATGATGACATCTCTGAGTTCACATATCTGTCCTACGGCGATGTTGAGCTGAAAGCTCCTGTCCTGAACGATGCTGATTGGGACGACGCCTATATCTCCACCAGCTATACCATGGTGGACGTCAATGATGAGGACTACAATTGGACTGTCACCTACAGCTCTTCCGATGCCGCATGGTACGATCTGGAGCAGAGCGTGAAGGGCACCGTGGACTACTACAACGAGTCCGGTTATGACATGACTGCTACCGATGTGGTCACTTCTGCCGACGGTAAGACCCAGGCAGCCGCCTTCTACGGTGAGCTCTACGGAAACCAGATGGTCCACTATGTGATTGCCTCCGACTTTGGCGAGGATATGTCCACTCTTGACTTCATCATCTACGGTGATAGCGTCTCTATTCAGCCCATCCTGGACTACTACGGCCTGACCGATCCTATGGCCGGCCGCTAATCGACAAATTAACCCCGCATAGGGAAAACCTCCTGTGGAGATACTGGTAACAGTACCACAGGAGGTTTTGCTTATGCACGGCAAGGTAGAGATCTGCGGCGTCAATACCGCAAAGCTGAAGGTGCTGAAAAGCAGCGAAATGACAGAACTGCTCAAGCGTGTCAAGGCCGGGGACGAGGAGGCCCGGCAGGAGATGATCGAGGGAAATTTGCGCCTGGTCCTCTCGGTCATTCAACGGTTTGCAGGGCGGGGCGTGAATATGGACGACCTGTTTCAGGTGGGCTGTATCGGCCTTGTCAAGGCGGTGGACCGCTTTGACTGCGATCAGTTTGAGGTACGATTCAGCACCTACGGCGTACCGCTGATCCTGGGTGAAGTCCGACGATTCCTGCGGGATTCATCCTCACTGCGGGTCAGCCGCTCCATGCGGGATACTGCCTATCACATATTGCAGGCAAAGGAACAATTCGCAAAGGACCACCAGCGGGAGCCGACCCTGGAGGAGATCGCAAAGCTGCTGGATCTAAAAAGGGAGGAGGTCGTATTTGCTTTAGACGCCATTTCAGATCCCGTGAGCCTGTACGAACCTGTCTATTCTGACAGCGGCGACACGGTATGCGTCATGGATCAAGTTAAGGACGAGAAAAACACCGACGACCGCTGGCTGGAGCATCTGGCCCTCCGTGACGCCATGGACCGACTCACTGAGCGGGAGCGGCACATTCTGGAGTTGCGCTTCTACCAGGGCAAGACCCAGATGGAGGTCTCGGAGGAGGTGGGGATCTCCCAGGCTCAGGTTTCCAGACTGGAAAAGGGCGCTATACAGCAACTGCGAAAGCATATTTAATACAGCAATAGATTGGCAATGGAGAAATTTTGCGCCAATAAAATTTTGACACAAAGAAAAGTTGCGGGATTGCATAATCAAAAGCAATTCCGCAACTTTTTGATGGAACTGGCTGGACTTTATTCAAACCCACTAAAAAGAATAACCGCTTTCAAGAGATCTCACTCAGAAGAACCTCTATCAGGGGTCGACGCGAGCGGTA
>OMVL01000056.1 GCA_900314485.1 uncultured Eubacteriales bacterium | reverse complement strand
GCAGGAGGTGCCAGCGGCTCCTTGTCATACTGATAGGTGTATGGCGTATCGGCGCTCTGGACCGCAGGCTGATAGTGATCGCCAGCCGTAGCAGGCACAGCAATACCTGCATTTTGCAGCTCATTCTTGGCAGCAAACAACACCATGCCGAAGGCGATGGACGCCGTTGCGCCGCCAAGGCTGGACAGACCGGCATAGACGCTGGTAAACAGTTGACCCAGACCGGACAGAGCGGCAAAGCCGCCAAAGACAATGGCCATCACGCCCACAAAGCCGGAGATCTTGCCGGAGACCACGCCGGTGGCAATGGTCGTCCTGGCTGCGTCAATGGACTGAATGATCTTGATCTCATAGACGATCATCAGCGCCATGAGGGCCGCAAAGAGAATCATCACGAACAAAATGACCGCCACAATTGGTCCGGCATCTCGATATTGGCTGACCACACCGATGATAATCACGCAGACAACGACCATGGCCAGAGCGGCAACGCACATACCCACAAGGCCGATGATCTGCATCACCTTGAGCAGAGTCAGGCCGGAGGTGCTCATACCGCTGTTATACGGGTCCCGGGCGGCGGTAAAGATCATCCACACGCCGGCGATCACCAGCAGGGCGGGGATCATGCTGATCAGCGTGACAATCACCGTCCCGGCAGAGACTGCATCATACCCGTAGTAATACACATCGCTCAGCAGATACTCCAAATCCAGCTCATAGAGCAGATCGTACAAAGCATCGAGGGCATTTGTGTGGTTCAAAATGGTCTGAAGGAAGGCAAACAGGGCTGCGGCAGACAGCGCAATGGCCGCCGTCAGGTAGGTGGGCGAGGTCGCCACACGCTTCAGCGCCTGAATGGGGTCGCCGGCAGCGATCGGCTGCGCAGGCTGGGTCACAGGGCGGGGCGGCTGGGGCACCGCGGGAGGAACGGGTGCCGCCGGCTGGGCAGACGTCGGACGCACTGCATTGACCGTGAGCTTCTTTCCGCAGTTGGTGCAGAAGGCAGCGTTATCAGCGCAGGCTTGGCCGCAATTGGTGCAGAACATGAGCTTACCTCCTCAATTACTTCAGGAAGGACAGGCTTCTGATGATGGCAGGCTCTTTCGCCTTACCCTGACAGACCTGGAAGAAGCAGATGAGCTGAATGACAGCCAGAACGCAGATGGCAATACCGGCGGCAATGGGAACAATGAGGGTAAAGGCCAGAACGGCGGCAATGAGGCCCAGCAGGATCTCACAGACCAGGAATTTCAGCGCCTGGCGAAGGTGGAAGTTGACGTAGGGGGAGTCTTTGCCGATGAGCAGGGCAATGATGATGCCCACAAAACTGCTCAGATAGACCAGCATACAGACCACCTTGTTGTCGGAGATGTCCTGGGGATCGAACTCGGCAGTGTGATCGGCGGGATCAAATGCGGGAGGGTAGTAATAGTTGGGCGCGGGCGCAGGCTCGGGTGTGCCGGCAGGAGCGGCGGGAGCGGCATCCACTGCGATCTTCTTGCCGCAGGCGGGGCAAAAGGATACGCCGTCTTCAACCTGTGCGTTACAATGCGGACAGATACTCATAACAATCGACCTCTTTCTTTCAAAATGCTTCGTGTGGTTTGGTTTTTGCCATTCGAACACTGCTTTGTCATTATATCACTGCATGATGGGAAAGTCTATTTGACCGACTGATTTTCATCATATTTTTATTTTTACCGCCTTTGGAAGCCATTTCTTGGGCCCTTCTTTTTTGAAAATCCCTATTGCCTATTGACATTATGGGTTTTATGCGTTATAGTGATGCACAGTTCAGGAATCAAATGAGAAAGGAGGCGTGAGCCATGGTCCACTTTTGTCCTATGATGTACCTTTGCGGTATGTGCGGCACGGACTCTGTGCTCGGTATGCCTTCTTCTGCCAAAAGCCGCTGACAAAGGTCGGCTGCAGGCTGATTCCACACCCGGAAGGCTTACCAGAGCTTTTCGGGTCTTATTTTTGGAGGCGATCTAAATGTATGGAATCTTACAGCGATTGCTCCGACATAATTTTCGGTTTGGACGAATGCGATGTCGGTATGAATGACGCAGTATCATAAATATAGGAATCACCCAAACGGAAAAAGGAAAGGAGCAATTACCATGAAAATCAACAAGTTTACCCGTCTTTTGACTCTAATCTTGGCCCTTGGCCTTCTCTTGTCCCTGGCCGCCTGCGGCAGCAAGCGCGAGGAGACCGCTCCGGCCGAGAACACCGAGACTGCTGCCGCTGAGGCAGCAGATACCGCTGAGCCGGGGGACACTGCCGAGCCGGATCTGCTGGCGCAGATCCAGGAGCGGGGCACCATTACCATTGCCACTGAGGGCGACTGGTCTCCCTGGACCTATCACGACGAGAACGACAACCTAGTGGGGCTTGATATTGAGATCGGCACTCTGATTGCCGAGGGTCTGGGCGTAGAGCCCGAGTTCTATGAGACAGACTGGGACTCCATTCTGGCCGGCGTGGACTCCGGACGCTTTGACATCGCCTGCAACGGCGTGGGCTACACTGAGGAGCGGGCTGAGAAGTACAACTTTTCCACTCCCTATGTCTACACCCATAAGGTTCTGGTCGTTCGCAGCGACAATGAAGACATCACCTCCCTGGAGGATCTGAACGGCAGGACCACCGCCAACTCTCCCTCCAGCACCTATGCCGCCATCGCAGAATCCTACGGTGCAACCGTCACCTCTGTCTCTACACTGACCGAGACCATTGAGCTGCTGGAGCAGGGCCGTGTGGACGCCACTATCAACGCCCAGGTCTCCATTCAGGACTATCTGGATCAGCATCCCGACGCCAACATCAAGGTGGTGGCCGTGCTGGACGGCGACCCTGTGGCCTACCCTGTCCGCGGCGGCGCTGACACCGAGACGCTGATTGCCGCCATTGACGACATTCTGGAGCAGGCCCGGCAGGACGGCACTCTGTCCTCTATCTCCGAGAAGTACTTTGGTCTTGACCTGACTCAGCCTGACTAATAGATGTAATAACCATTTTGCTTCAGAAACAGGGCCTTCCCTGTTTCTGAAGTTTTTAAGGAGCAGAAATGAAAAACGCCGATCTCTTTCGCAGAGAAAATGAATATGCGGACTTTGACGCAGAGGGAGCTGTATCCCGTCTGTCCCGGGCCATTCGGTTTGACACCACCGGCTATGTTGCTCATCACACTGCCGGGTGGGGACAGCCGTCTCCGTCCTGCCCTATTCATGGCCCATCAGGATGTGGTGCCGGTGATCCCCGGGACCGAGGGCAAGTGGCTTCATCCCCCCTTCTCCGGGGATGTGGCGGAGGGCTATATCTGGGGCCGGGGCGCCATGGACATCAAGCAGATGCTCATCGGTATTCTGGAATCCGCTGAATATCTGCTCTCCCGCGGCAGCGTCTTTCGCCGTACCGTCTATCTGGCCTTTGGCGAGGACGAGGAAACCCGGAGCACCGGAGCAAGAGCCATCTCTGACACGCTGAAACGCCGGGGCGTGGAGCTGGAGTTTGTTCTGGACGAGGGAGCCGGGGATGTGACAAACGCCGCCGACTACGGCGCACCGGGTACCCTGGTCTGCCCCATCGGGGTCTATGAAAAGGGCTATGCCAATTTGAAGCTCACCGCCCGGTCCCGGGGCGGACACAGCTCTAATCCCTTCCGGGGCACCTCTCTTGGCGCATTGTCCAAGGCCATTACCGCCATTGTGGAGCAGCCCCCAGAGCCCCATCTGTCGGATGCCATTTTGCAGACACTGTCCTCCCTCTCTCCCAAGATCATTGAGGAACCTATGGCATCTTGGGTGCATGACGTCGGTGCGCACGAGGCGGAGATCCTGGATTGGTTTCTCCGGCACGAGAGCCTGTATCACCAGGTCCAGACCACAGTGGCTCCCACTATGATCCGGGGCGGCTCCCCTGCCGGGAATGTAATGCCTCAGGATATGGAGGCGATCATCAACTTCCGCATTGCTCCTCCGGACACGCCGGAGTCCCTGCTGAAACACTGCCGCAAGGTGGCGGGAGACGGCGTGGAACTGGAATTTGTCCAGCAGATCGGGCCCTCTGTTCCATCAGAGATTGACTCCTACGGCTACCGCAGCCTGAAAGCTGTGCTGGAGCACTATTTCCGTGATCTGGTCTTTATCCCCATGCAAAACCGGGGCGCTACCGACGCCCGGCACTATGAGCAGATCTGCCGCTGCTGTCTGCGGTTCGGCCCCTTTCTGGAGGAAGAGGACATCTCCGCCGAGGGCATTCACGGCACCAACGAACGCATCTCCATCCGGGCCTATTTGCAGGGCATCCGTGTGCTCGTCAAACTGATGGAGACCACCTGCACCGAAGAGACAAGGAGTGTTATCCCATGAACGAACGCCTGTGGGGCATTCTCATTGACGCCTTTCCAAAGCTGCTCATGTACGGCATTGAAGTCACGGTTCCCCTGACCATTCTGTCCTTTGCTCTGGCGCTGATCATCTCTGTCATTGTGGCGCTGATCCAGTATGCCGATGTAAAGGTACTGCGGCAGATCTGCCGGTTTTACATCTGGATCGTCCGGGGCACCCCACTGCTGGTTCAGCTCTATCTGGTGTTTTACGGTCTGCCCAGTCTGGGCATCGTGTTGGACGCCTTTCCCACGGCGGTGCTGGTCTTCGGCCTGAACGAGGGGGCTTATATGGCTGAGAGCGTGCGGGGCGCACTGGAGGCTGTTCCCAAGGGTCAGGTGGAGGCAGGCTACTGCGTGCGCATGTCCTATCTCCAAATCATGGTCCACATCGTCCTGCCGCAGGCCTTCCGCATCGCCTTCCCCGCCCTTTCCAACTCCCTCATCTCTATGGTGAAGGGCACGTCGCTGGCGGCCTCCATTACGGTGATGGAGATGTTCCGCCAGGCCCAGGTCATCAACGGCCGGGTCTATGAGTCCCTGGGTCTTTACAGCGAAGTTGCCCTGATCTATCTCATGTTCTGCACCATTTTGACCGCCCTCCAGCACTGGGGAGAGAAAAAGCTGGGCAGCTACGGAGGTGTGAAATGATGCTGGAAGTAAAAAACGTACACAAGTCCTTCCATGGCCGGGAGGTCCTCAAGGGCATTGACCTCACTGTGGATAAGGGGGACGTGGTGGCCATTCTGGGGCCCAGCGGCTCCGGCAAGACCACGCTGCTGCGGTGCATCAACTATCTGGAGCGAGCAGAACAGGGCGAGCTGATCTTTGACGGGGAGCATTTTGATATGCGCCTTGCCTCCAAGGCAGACGTGACCAGGATGCGGAAAAAGACCGCCTTTGTCTTTCAGAACTACAACCTGTTTCTCAACAAGACGGTGCTGCAAAATGTGACCCTGGGTCTCACCGCAGGCAGCCGAATGAAGCGGGACGAGGCCCGCACCGTCGCCATTCAGGCCTTGGAACGGGTGGGGATGGCGGACCGGCTGGAGAGCTACCCATCCCAGCTCTCCGGCGGACAGCAGCAGCGGGTGGCCATTGCCAGGGGTCTGGCCTCCAATCCGGAGATCATCTACTTTGACGAGCCGACCTCCGCCCTCGATCCAGAGCTGATCGGCGAGGTGCTCTCGGTCATGCGGCAGCTGGCGGAGGAGGGAATGACCATGCTGGTGGTGACCCATGAGATGGACTTTGCCCGCAACGTATCCAGCAAGGTGCTGTTTATGGAGGACGGCAAGGTCATTGAGTCCGGCCCCTCCAAGGAGTTCTTTGCCAACCCTAAAGAGGAGCGCTCCAGAGCGTTTATCAACACCATCCTCGCTGACCGGCGATAAAGGAGGATTTTCATACTATGTCCAGAATTTCCAAAATCGACCCGGAGACCGCCACTCCCGAGGTCAAGTCCGCCATTGCGGATCATCTGGCAGCCGGCTATCGGCTCACCAGCGAGAAGCTGACCTTGCTGCACAATGTAACCGCCTTCCGCTGTCTGGAGGTGGAGTCCTATGCGTTGGACCGGGAGCTGCAAAGGCTCATCGGCAAGCGGGCGGCGGACTTTTTTGAGTACGCCATCTCGCTGGAAAACGACTGTCTTGTGTGCAGCACCTACTTTGGCAAGCTGCTGCGGGACAACGGCATCGACTTTGAGACTTTTGCCTTTACCGACCGGGAGCAGCTGCTCATTGACTACGGCCGGGCAATGGCCAAGGACCCCAAGGGCGTGCCGGACGAGCTGTTTGAAAAGCTGAAGGCGGAGTTTACCGAGGAGGAGCTGGTGGTCATCACCACCATGGGCGTTTTTATGATCGCCAACAACTATTTTAACGATATTTTACAGGTGGAGTCCGAACTGCTGTCCGGAAACAAATAACCGGTGCGGTTTCTGCTATCATTCTGTTTGCATACGGGAGAGGACGGGAGTGATGCAGCCAACAAAATCAAGCATGATGACCCCGTTGACGAGCTGAAGAACGAGAATCTATAACTGTATAGTGGAGAAATTGATTGACCTCCAGTGGGGCTGTGGGGATTTTATCATGCCTATTCAGCGCCATAAGTACTGCCGGAGCACCCCAGGATGCTCCGGCAGTTTTGTTCCCTAACAGTCAATTACTCAGTGTCAGCAATGTCGGTAAGATCGCCCACATCTACGAAGGTGCTGCTGCCGCCGGTGACCAGGGGCAGCTCGCCGTTCCACTTGTCCACCTTCTTATTCTCGATGACAGCGTCGGTCAGGCTCTCGTTGATGAGGCGGTTGGCCTCCGCCTCGGCTTCGGCACGGATGCGGATGGTCTCAGCCTCGGCCTCGGCCACAGTGATGGCGGTCTGCTTCTCCGTTTCAGCCTTGAGCAGCTGCTGCTGAGCCACCTGCTTCTCCTCAATAGCAGTGATGAAAGCATCGGAGAAGTCAAAGTCGATGATGTTCACGTCGGTGATATACAGGCCGATGCCATTGAGTTTTTCGTTCAGGCCAGTGACCAATCCCTCAGAGATCAGGCTGCGGTTGGTGACGCTCTCTTCCGCCGTATAGGTAGCGGTGATGGCCTTGAGCACCTCGTTGACAGCCGGGACCACCAGCACGGACTCGTAATCAGCGCCGATGTTCTTATAGATGCTGTAGCTCTTGGCGGGGTCTACCCGGTAGTTAATGGCTAGCACCGTATTGACGCTCTGCAGGTCCTTGGAAAATGCCTCGGTATTGACCTCAAGCTTGCGGATGCGGTTGTCGATCTTGACAATCTGCTGGATAAAGGGGATCTTGGCATGGATGCCCTCGGGCAATACCCCTTCATTGACGCTGCCCAGGGTGACGACAACACCGGTGTGTCCCGCATCCACCACGGTAAAGGAATTGAGTCCTACGACGAACAGGAGCAGCAGTACACTCACTGTCACAATCGCTCTTTTAAAGATCTTGTTATCCATTTTGGTCCTCCTTTAGTTGTTCAAACCATTTTTCTGCCTGTTGCTTATACCTACCGGCGGTATGGGCCAGTATCATGACGGTCAGCGCCGATCTTAGCCGGCGGGAGGCCGCCTCGTCCGGCGGGGCATAGTCCGCTGTAATCTGCTCCACCAGTGCCGGAACCTCCTCCGCCGAGGGGAGGCGGTCGTCCATATCCGCCATGGCATGACACAGATAGTCATAGAGCTGTTCTTCCGAGATGATGTCGTCGCTCACATCGTCGGCGTCACCGTTGACCATGGTCATCAGCTCGCCGATGGCGTCGATCTTCATGCCGTCCCGGAGGGCGGAGATCAGCAAGATCCTGGCCAGCTGCCGCTCGTGGTACTTCTTCTCCACAGGACGGGGCACAAACTTTCGCTTCACCCAGTTCTGAATGGTGGAGACCTCCAGCCCGGTGATGGCACACACCTGCCCCAGTGTCAGCCCGTCCGTGGCCCGGATAAGGGGACGGAACATGGCAAACATGCCGTTGCTGTCAGCATATGGTATGGCGGTGCCGGGTACCATTTTTTCTGTCATTGGAACACCCTCTTTCTCTTTCGGTTTGTACGATTGTATCACTAGTTCATTTGACTGTCAATAGGGTTCTTCGGATTTTTTAAAATTTTGACCCGGAGCACTAAGAGTCATGCTCCGGGTCTGTTTTTATTCTGCGAGGTTGTTTTCTGTTTCATCAGGCCGGTCTACTTCAACGATCTCCGTTGTCGCCTCCTCTTGGGTGAAGGTATAAAGCCTCAAACCCGCAATACTAAGGGCAAACATCAAAATGACCAGTGCCATAAGTACCAGCAGGACCGTTTTGACCGCCTTCCAGATCCCCTCTGCCCGATGATTTTTGA
Organism: uncultured Eubacteriales bacterium; assembly: GCA_900314485.1. Classification (GTDB taxonomy): domain Bacteria; phylum Bacillota; class Clostridia; order Oscillospirales; family Oscillospiraceae; genus Onthomonas. Next base: position 2,725 of record OMVL01000056.1, on the reverse strand, counting down.
CTGCCATCAGATCGTTGTAGCGGGCAAGCTGTATGGCGATGTCATTTCGGGTGGGTTCCGTCGCAGTCTCCGGCTCCGGTTCGCCGCCCAGCAGCTGCGTGACGGTGACGTCCAGTGCATCCGCCAACTCCTGCAATGCGGCGGCATCGGGGACGGAGAGGTTCTTCTCCCATTTGCTTACCGTCTGCCGCACCACGTGGAGCCGCTCGGCCAGTTCCTCCTGAGTCATGCCCTTTTGTTTTCTGAATGCTTTAATATTGTCTCCCAGCATTTCATGCTCCTCCTTTGTTCGGGATGGCCATATTGTACGGCCTTTTCCCCCGTTGCGCAAGCAACGCAGGCTAACATGCCCGATTTGTGTCCGATTTGGCCGCCAGATATGCTGCAGCTGCAATTCTGGTTCATTGTATTCTTCGTCAAAATGTTTAAACGGAGACGATCAAGAGTAAAGCGAACTCTTGCCAGGGGCTAAACGATATGTTATGCTGTAAAAAGAGTAAAATCCGTTATTTCAGCGCGCGAAAGGCAGGCGACATCCATGACACGCACAGAACTGCTGAACCGATTGGTCCGTCTGGTCTATCCCCCTCGGTGCGTCATCTGCCGCAGGCTGCTGCCCGCCGATGCCAGTGAGGACAGTATCTGTCCCCACTGCGCCCACGGCATGCCCAGAGTCGCTCCCGACAAATTTCAGGTACTGAAACATTCTGTGGCCCTGTGCTGGTCCCCGCTCTACTACCGGGACGAGGTGAAGTCGTCCATCCGTCGATTTAAATTCTACGGCCGTGCCCACTATCACAAGGTCTATGGGACCCTGCTGCGCGCGTACATGGAGGAACTTACCCTGCCGCCGCCGGATGTGGTGACCTGGGCACCTTTGAGCAGGAAGCGTCTGCGCAGCCGCGGCTACGATCAGGCAAAGCTTTTGGCGGAGGAGGTCGCTCTCTTTTTCGGTCAGACTGCCCTTCCCCTTTTGCGCAAGGCGCGGCACACCCGGCCCCAGTCCTCCCTGTCCGCCGAGCAACGCTGGCGCAATGCAAAGGGGGCCTACACCTGCATGGAAGGACTGGATCTGTCCGGCAAGCGGGTGCTGCTGGTAGACGACATTGTCACCACCGGCGCAACATTGGATCACTGCGCCCTGGAACTGATCAAGGCCGGAGCAGTGGAGATAGCCTGCCTTACCTTGGCCCGAGCCTCCTTTGAGCGGAAGAGTTGAATGCAAGAATCAAAATCACAGATGGAACCGGTGATCTGATCTGGCCCTATAAGGGCCGATTTCCTGTGGTTGCCCCTTTATGCAGGGCAGCTGAACGGTGAAAAAGCACCTCGCAGTCTTTCCGGCTGCGAGGTGCTTTTATTTGTTTCGATCATCGGACAAAAGGTCGATGACGATCTCTTTTGCCGATACCGTGGTGACCTCCCCCACCGCCAGACGGTACAGCAATTCAATGGCATAGGGGCGGCTGGTGGTGATGTCGGGCAAAAAGGTCTCCGATCCCCCGCTGTCCGTAACGGCGATGCCGTAGCGCTCGCCCTGCTCCCGTTTGTCCGTCAGCAACCAGTAATCCAGTGTCAGCAGCGTCCCGTTCTCCAGGGAGATCTCCCTCTGGGCCATCTGCTCTTTTTTCATTTTATCCCCTCCTTATGTCCCGTTTTTCTGCATTATACATCACATTTCCGCATTTTCCACAGAAAAATATCGCATAATTCGACTCTGTGGCGGTCGAAGTGACTTACATTTTGTTTTATTTTACCAATTTCTCCAGTTTTTAGTAGATATTTGTCGAACATTTTTCCGTCTCTTGCAGAAAAAATTGCTGCGGCAGAGAGCATCTGCTCCCCGCCGCAGCGGTCACTTTTATTTTGTCACTCCCCTACCGTAACCAGGGCCTCAAAGCACTTGGCTCCGTCCGGCAGCAGGCCGTACATGGCGTAGCTGTCCGGTCCGGTCCGGGCAGAGTGAATGGCAATGGTCTCCCCCAGCTTGGTCTCGTGATCGAAGACCAGTTGGGCCTTTTGGACGCTCTGGCCTTTTAGGGTTTCCGGGGCGTAATCGGAGATCAGGTCGGCATAATACTGGTTGCCCATGTGGCCGTTGCAGTCGATTTGGGAAAATCCCACCTGATGCCGGGCCACCTCCGGCAGCTCCTCCAGACGGAAACGCTCTACCTGAGGAACGGTATCCTCCGGGTTGATGAAGAATTGATAGGCGCACTTGCTGGGACGGAGGATCTTCCGCTCCAGCGGATCTACCAGCATCCACGTGCTGCTGGACTGGGCCAGCGTCTCACCGCTCTCGCCGGTAAGGGCAAAATTTCGGATAAACTGCGGGCCTTTGATGCCGTATTCCCAGGTGGAGATACTGCACTGCTGTCCATAGGTGACGGGCGCAAAACGCTGATAGGCTACTCTGGACAGCAGAAACACCTGCCGTTCTCTCTGCATGACCGCCCAGTCCACGCCCCGCTGCTCCAGATGCAGGGTGCCCAGCTCGGTGCACCACTCCAGATAGGAGCGGAGAGTCATTTGTCGGTTTTGATCGCAGTTGTAGAGGTTGATCCGCTGGGGGACGGTCAGCTTCATGTACATCGTGATACTCGCTTTCTATCGCCTGAGATTGCTTTGCTCGATCAGCCGGCGGATGTCCGCCTTGACCATCCGCATCTCCTCCTCAAAGGAGCGGGCAGAGATACGCAGACAGCCATGTCCCAGAACAATGATC
>OMVL01000061.1 GCA_900314485.1 uncultured Eubacteriales bacterium | reverse complement strand
CATGGACGGATTGAGCAACGCCTATAGCGGCGCATGGTCGGAGCATCTGCCCGAAATCCGGCTGTTTTGCCGCCTGCTGGATGCCGCTGAACGGACGGGCTACATCAGCGTGTACAGCGGAGAGGAGCCGAACGATGCATGACCCGCTGCCATGGGGCTACCCCGCATGGGGCGGTGCACCGGAGGATGACGGTAGACGCCCGATCTGCCGTTGTGCCAGATGCGGAGCTGACCTTCTCCCGGGAAACAGGGTATTCCGGGTGCGATTTACAAAAATCGTCTACTGCCGTGGATGCGTAGACGAGGAGGTGCTGGATGATGACTAAGACCCACTGGAAAAAACTATATAATCCAAATTACTTCGGGGCATGGTGCTTCGAACCGGGCAAGGATATGGTACTGACCGTTGACCACGTCATTCAGGAGGTGGTCAGCGACGAGAAGGGGCGGAAGGAGCAGTGTATGGTCGTTTACTTCCGGGAGCGTGGCGCAAAGCCCATGATCTGCAACAAGACCAACTCCAAATCGCTGGAGAAACTGGCCGGGAGCCCGTACATCGAGGACTGGGCCGGGGTGAAGCTCCAGCTCTATGTAGATCACAACGTCCGCTTCGGCAGCGACCGGGTGGACGGCGTGCGAATCAGGAAACAGGTCACAATGCGGGACGAGCCCGCCCCTGTGCTGTGCGAGGAGTGCGGTAAGGCCGTGGTGGATGCCGACATTGACGGCAAGACCTTTACGGTGGCTCAGATCGTAGCCTCTGGCCGTAAAAAGTACGGCAAGTGCCTGTGTATGGAGTGCTACCGGAAAGCGGCGCAGCCCGTGACGGAGGAGGCGTCCAGTGATGCTGCTGACGCCTGAGACCTACCACAGCCCAGAGGCCAGGGCAGCTTACATTAGCTCCAGCGACGTCAAACTGGCGATGCGCTGTGAGGCCATGTGGGCGGCACAGGACAAGGGCCTACACCGGCGCCCGGAGGGCACTGCCGCATTTGCTTACGGGCATCTGTTTGAGGAGGCACTGTGCGGCAACGCAGAGGCGTACATTGCCGAGCACCCGGAGCTGACCGTGACCAGAGGGGCGAGGAAAGGGGAGTTATACGCCGAGTATGTCGGCGCTATCGATCTCGCGGCAGCCGTGCGCCGCAGCTCCTTCCTCGCCGGCCTTATTGACCGCTGCCGGAAGCAGGTCATTCTCATCGGCGAGCTGTGCGGACTGCCGGTGAGGGTGATGATGGATCTGGTGGACGAGGACGGGAGCATTTACGACATCAAGTCCGCCAAGGACTTCCGAAGGGCCTGGGACGATGACCGGCAGGAATATATGGACTGGTGGGCGGTCTGGAAATACCCCGTTCAGCTCTGGGTCTACCGGGAAATCGCCAGGCAGAACGGTTTGACCGTGCCCAACGTCGGCCTGATCGCCGGGAGCAAGTCCAACATGGATATTCAGGCGATCCGGTTCAGTGAGGAGACTATGACGGCGGCGCAGACGGACGCTGAGTACACCATCCGCCGAATGGCAGATATTCGAAACGGCGCAAAACCGGACGAGTGCGGGCGCTGTGAGTGGTGCTTGAGCCAGAAGAAAATTGATAATTTTGAGGTGATCTGAATGTTAAACCACATCGTAATTATGGGCCGTCTGACCCGTGACCCGGAGCTGCGGCGGACCCAGTCCGGCACCGCAGTGGCTTCCTTCACCCTGGCAGTAGACCGGGATTTCGCCGACAAGGCAACCGGACAGCGGGAGTGTGACTTTATTGACATCGTGGCATGGAGGGGGACGGCTGATTTCGTCAGCAAGTACTTTTCCAAGGGGCGTATGGCGGTTGTCGAGGGTCGGCTCCAGATCCGTAACTGGGAGGACAAGGACGGCAACAAGCGCAAGAGCGCCGAGATTGTCGCCGATCACGTTTATTTCGGGGACTCCAAGCGTGACGGCGGCGGACAGGCTGCCCCGGCCTCCACGGAGCCGACCCCGATGACGGAACTGCCAGAGGACGACGGTGAGCTGCCGTTCTGACGCACCATGGCGCATCCGGCAGGCAGTGACGTGCGCCGACCTGCTCTCCCGCCGCGGCTACCATCCGGACAGGCACGGGCTCATGCTGTGTCCATTCCACAGCGAAAAGACCCCGTCCTTCCGGGTGTACCCGGGCAGCAAAGGCTGGTACTGCTTCGGTTGCCACAAGGGCGGCGACGTGCTCACGCTGGCAGAGGGACTTTACCAGACCGATTTTAAAGGGGCTGTGCGGGAGATTGACCGTCTGTACAACCTCGGTCTGACCGGGGAGGACAAGCGCACAGAGGGCGAAAAACGGGCAGATAACGCCGCATTGAGAAAACAGCGCCAGACCCATGGAGAGATCGCCCGGGCGGAGCACGACCGCCTTACAGAGCGCTGGGGCGTGCTCAACGCCAGAATACACCATATGCAGTCCCGATTGGATGCCGGAGAGGTCATCGCCCCATTTGACATTGCGGAGCTGATCTGCAAACGGGACAGGATCGGCTGGAAGTTAGAAGGTGAGATATATTGAACGACATTATGGGCTGGACGAAAGAGGACTTTTTGACCAGCGAACCATACGAGAGCATCTATCGGCTTGACGACCCGTTTGAGCGGGGGCTTGCCCTGTTGAAACTGCAGGCGGAGGCAAAAGCGGTAGGCGTGACCAACTTTAAGGGGCTGTACAACGCCTTTGAAAAATCAGTAAAAAAGGCGTCGGGCTCCATCATTGCGGACAACACCACCAACTTCCCCGGCCAGCCGATAGAGCTGGACTGCGGGACGTGGTACGCAGATACCACAGGCATCTATCAGGAGAATACATTTGGCGCCAGGGTCTATGCCTGCCCCCACCCCATCATGCCGGTGGAGCGGTTGGTGAATGTGGACACGGGAAACGAGCGGTTAAGGCTGGCTTACCAGAAGGGCACATCCCCGTGGCGGTCCCTGATCGTGGAGAAGTCCGTTCTGGCCTCCGCCGCTCAGGTGACCCAACTGGCCGGACGCGGTATCGCCGTGACCTCGGAGAATGCCAAGATGTTCATCAAATATCTGGCGGAGGTGGAAACCCTGAACTATGACCGTATCCCTGAGACCAGAAGCATCGGGCGGCTGGGTTACATCCCGGATGTGGGCTTTTCGCCGTATGTGCAAGGGCTGACATTCGACGGGGACGCAAACTTCAAGGCACTATATGAGACAGTGCAGAAGCACGGCTCCTTTGACGGGGACGGGGAAAACTGCTGGCTCCACGCCGCCCGGTGGGCGAGACGGTCATCCGTCACGGCACGGGTGATGCTGGCAGCGTCATTCGCCTCTCCTCTGCTGTCGGTAATCGGCGCACTGCCCTTCTTCGTCCACCTTTGGGGCGTGGACAGCGGCACCGGCAAGACCGTTGCCCTCATGCTGGCAGCGTCGGTCTGGGGGAATCCGGCGCTCGGGAAATACATCCAATCATTTAACAGCACGGTTGTGGGGCAGGAGTTTACCGCTGCATTTCTCAATCAGCTCCCGCTCTGCCTGGACGAGTTGCAGCTTGCCAAGGACAGCAAGGGGCGGACGAATTTCGATGTGTACAAGCTGGCACAGGGCAGCGGGCGCACCCGTGGCACCAAAGTCGGAGGCGTGGCGGTGCGTCCCACATGGGCAAACGCCATCCTGACCACGGGAGAAAGCCCACTCACCGGAACCTCAGACGGCGCAGGCGCAGTGAACCGAGTGCTTGATATCGAGTGCGTCAGCGGCTCTCCGGCAATTCCGGAAGGGTGCGGTATGTGGCTGTCGGGGCTGCTGAAAAAGCACTACGGCCACGCAGGGCGGATTTTCGTGGAGACGCTGTACCAGAGCGAGGACAACCAGAACGAGGCAAGGCGGCTCTATGAGAGCTTTTTCCAGCAGCTCAGCGCCAGGGACACCACCGAGAAGCAGGCTATGGCAGCAGCGGCGATCCTGACTGCTGATACCCTGGTCTGCCGGTGGGTGATTCCCGGAGAGCCCCCAACAAGCGTTGACGAGATCGCTCAATTCCTCGCCAGCAAATCATCAGCGAGCGCAGGACAGCGGGGCTATGAGTTCGTTATCTCCTGGATTGCCATGAACAAGACACGGTTCCAGTATGATGCCGACATTCCCGAAATATGGGGACGGCTGGAGAACGATCCTCAGCAGATTGCTTTGTGTTATGTGGTCTCCTCAAAGCTGCGCCAGGCATTGGAGAGCGAGGGCTTTTCCGCCAACGCCGTGACGTCGTGGATGCTGTCAAACGGGAAGATCCCAAAGACGGACCGGGACAAGAAGGTTGTCTGCACCCAGAGGATCAACGGCATCCCGACCAAATGCGTATGCGTACTGATCGAGTGATCCGTTCCCCCGCGCCGCAGGCCGTTCCCCCCTCCGGGGAACGCCGAAACGCCTTGTAAATCAAGGGTTTGCGGGGGTCTGTTCCCCCGTTACCCCAAAATTCCATCATGCACTATATAAGGGAATAAAAAAATTTTAAAAAGCGGATGAAGAGAATATTTTTTCTTCCCTCGTGCGAGAAAGAAAAACAGGGGTTACGGGGTAACAAGAGCCGGAACGCCTTGAAAATCAAGGGTTTTCCCGTTACCAGACGGTGGGGAACAACGGGGAACAACAGGGAACAAAACAATCAATCAGACAATAGGAGGATAATATGAACCGTTTTGAAATGGAATACATGAAGGCAATGGAGAGAAAAGGCTGCGAGTACATCACACCTTGGCAGATGGAGCGGAGATTGAAAGCGGCTTCGGCGGCTTTTACGGCAATGACCCGTGGAACGGTGCAGCCGTCCTACGACGAGATTCAGGAGGTGCTTGATCTTCTGGGCAGTATCGTCAAGGCGGGAAAGGGGCAAGAGGATGCCCGCCCGTGACTACCAGCAGGAGTGCATCGACCTTGTGGACAATCTGCCGCCGGGACGCTATCTGGTGCAGATGGCAACGGGGCTAGGCAAGACCTACACATTCACCCACCTCAAACGGACGGGACGGACGCTGATCCTGTCCCACCGGGAGGAACTGGTACGTCAGCCCCTCCACTGGTACGACTGTGAGACCGGGGTGGAGATGGCGGCGAGCCATGCGTCACCTACGGCAGAGGTAGTTTCCGCCTCGGTCATGACCATGGCACGGCGGCTGGAGCGGTTCCGGCAGGATGACTTCTCGCTGGTTGTTGTGGACGAGGCACATCACGCCGCCAGCAGGACATACCGTTCCATTCTGGGCTACTTCCAACCGGAGAAGGTGGTCGGTTTTACTGCCACGCCCAACCGGGGCGACCATGTACGGCTTGATGATGTGTTTGAGCGGATTGTCTTTCAAAAAGACCTGCGCTGGGGCATTCTCAACGGTTATCTTTGCGACATCACCTGTAAGCGGGTGAATATCGGCTACGACCTGACCGCCATCCACAGCCGGAACGGGGACTATGCCCCCGGAGAACTGGCAGAGGCTATGGACGGTACGGCGGACGCCATTGCAGAGGCGTACCGGAAGCACGCAAAGGGGGCAACGCTGATCTTTGCTGTCAGTGTCCACCAGTGCCAGGAGATCGCGGCACGCATCCCCGGCGCTGTGGTGGTCACCGGCGAGACCCAGAACCGGGCGGAGATTATCGAGCGATTTACCCGGCGGGAGATTCCCTGTCTGGTCAACTGCATGGTCTTTACTGAGGGCACGGATATGCCGCTGGTGGAGACGGTCATCATCGCCCGGCCTACCCAGTCCGACAGCCTCTACACCCAGATGGTGGGTAGAGGATTAAGACCTCACCCGGACAAAGAGAAACTGCACCTGATCGACTGCGTGGGCAGTGCCAAGCCGGGACGGCTCCAGACGGCACCCTCATTGCTGGGGGTAGACCTCTCCAATGTGCCGGAGCGGAAACTGGACGAGCTGGAGGGAGAACTGTTTGATCTCCCGGTCAAGGCGGTATCTCTGTCTGACTGCCCGGAGAGCTGGATTAAGAATGTCCAGATCGTCGATCTCTGGGCGAAGGAGCAGAACTACCAGACCCACGGCGTCAACTGGTTTAAGCTGCCGGACGGGTCCATGACGGTCTCTTTGATGGATCGGCACCGGCTGACCATCCCGTGCCCGGACGCACTGGGGAATGTGAAACTGTATTCCGGCGAGGTCGTGCCCATGCAGGAGGCGTTGGACAGAGCTTATAAGCGCCTGAATGAGAGCTACGCCGATCAACAATATGTGTGGGACGCAAACAAAGTCAAGCAGTGGGGCAGGAAGCCGGCAAGTGAAGCGCAATTGCGGGTCATTCGGCGGCGGCTGCCGAAATTCGATGCAGAAAATCTGACGAAAGGAGAAGCCAGCCAGATCATGAACCGGCTGTGCTATGGATACAAGGGACATGGAAGATAAGAAAAAACGGATACACCACCGTGCATCGGAATACAAAGAGCAGCGGGCGGTGATCCAATGGAGCCAGCAGCCCCATATCCGGGAGCAATACCCGGAGCTGAAGCTGCTGTTCCATATCAAGAACGAGGAGCGGACAGGAGATGCCAGAAATGTAGCGGTTGACCGGGCAAACGGCGTCCGGAAGGGCGTGCCGGACCTGTGTCTGCCGGTGGCACGGGGCGGATACCACGGCCTGTACATCGAGATGAAAAGCCCCACAGGACGGGTGAGGCCGGAACAGCAGTGGTGGCTTGACCAGCTCCGGGGACAGGGCTATGCGGCGACAGTGTGCTTTACCTGGCAGGATGCTGTGGAGGTTATTGAGCGGTATCTGGGATTGGAGGACACCCCATGAGCATCCGCCGACAAACCGACACCCGCCTTTTCCTGGTCCGCACCTGCCACACCTGCGGCAAGGTGTTTTCCACCACGGCGGCAAGCCCATTTATGCGGCAGATCAAGAACGTGGGCGGGAAGAAGCAAAAGACCTGTTATTTCTGCTCCGAGACTTGCAAAGCTGCCAGTTACAAGCACCTTTTTGACGGGAAAGCAGCCGAGCGAAAGGCAGAGTATGACCGCAACCGGGATAGGCGGGAGAGCGCAAGACGCTACTACGCCGC
>OMVL01000062.1 GCA_900314485.1 uncultured Eubacteriales bacterium | reverse complement strand
CGACGAGGTGGGCGACCTCGTTGCACAGACCACCACGGGTTCCTATGGCCTCACCTTGGCGTATACCTACGACCTCTCCGGGCGGATGACGGGCGAGAGCCGCACCGAAAAGGGCAAGACGGTGGAGAGCGCCTATACCTACGACGCTTTGGGCCAGCTCACGGGTTACACCCGCAGCGACGGGATTACGGAGGGTTACACCTACGACGCCGCCGGAAATATGCTCACCAAGACGCAAAGCGGCGTCAAGACCGAGTATACTTATAACGCCGCCAATCAGCTCACCCAGAGCGTCACCGGCGGGAACACAACGACATACACCTATGACGCCAACGGCAATCTGACGGCGAAGCAGACTGCCACAGGCACCACCCGCTATGCCTATAACGCCCTGAACCTGCTGCAAAGTTATACCGGAGAGGACGGGTATACCAAGACCTACACCTACAACGCCAACCGCTTGCTCAGCTCCGTCACCACCCCGGAGACGACCACCAGCCTGACCTGGGACATCCTGTACGGCGACGGCGTGGTGATCTCCGGGACCACGGGCAAGAGCACCACCGATTATACCTACGGCTTAGATCGCATTTCCGCCATTACCGGGAGCAACCGGGCGGAGTATATCTACGACGCCCGTGGCAGCGTGGCGGCAGAGGTCAGCTATAATAACGCATGGTATACCTTCGGCGGGACGCTGGGATGGAAGAATATTTCCAGCAAGAGCTATATCCCGTTCGGGGAGCAGATCGGGGAGAAAACCTCCGGCTTCGGCTACAACGGGGAATACTATAACGCCGCCACGGGCATGTTGTACCTCCGTGCGAGGTTCTATGAGCCGGAGATGAATCGGTTCTCGCAGAAGGATATATTGAGATGTGATGCCGCAAATCCTGTTTCTCTGAACCGCTATGCCTATGTTCAGAATGACCCGGTGAATTTTATTGACCCCAGCGGTATGAGCGTGCGTTCGCTTTTGCAAAAGGGCAAGGCTGCCGTTACCGGTGCGGTGAAGAGTTTTGTGGCAAATCCCATGAGGGCGACGGTCAGCACTGTAAAGAAGGTAGTAAATGCCATAAAAACCCTGCTAACTATGAGAGATATAAGACTGAACTTGAGAAATCAAGTGAGAGAGAAGGAGAGCCTTCCGGTTCGCTGTAACCATTAAACATCAATTGTGGAAATATGCGCATCATTACATAATGACAATTAACGATCTCACCGCCCAGGCCATGGTGGAGCCGCCAAATGAAGTGTACTAGAGTTCGTACTAGAATCAGAATAGACATGCCATAATATCATCAAAAATAGTTGCAAAAGTCAGTGAGCTTGGGCTTGAATATGTCCGTAACGCGGGGGTGAATTTCGTAGGCAAGCCCCATGGCATACAAGTGATTACGAACCTGCTGCTTTACCGGCCATCGTGATTTGCTATCGCTGACCTGCCATAACAAATAACAGAATAGACAGATTCAAACATAATGCCAGCAGCCGTATCTGACCTACTAATGGAAGATTTTGCTCATAAAAATGACCGTAATTTGAGAAATGGTAGTGAAAGTCAGCCTGAAAATTATGTTTCACAAAGTATGTTCTTCTTCAGTCGATCAACGTGCACCCACCCACGGGGCGGATATAAGTCACCCGGCAGGCACCCTTGCCCAACAGGGCATCCATGCGTGCCTGAAAGTCCGGTACCTGGTCCAACGGAACGAAAGCCTGTATCGTTCCTGCAAAGCCGCCGCCGTGGACACGTGAGGCGCCCCTGCCGCCCAGCAGATGCTCCGCCACCGCCAGCGCCAGCGCAACCGGCTGGTCGGCGCTGTCCCGATAGGTGGCAATATTCTGGAGATAGGTAAAGGAGGACTTGCCCGACTCATTCACCAGGCGGAGGAAACGGTCAAACGCCCCGCTTTCCAGCGCAGCGACCTGTTCGTCCACCCGGCGGCAGTCATTGAAGTAGTGGATGGCCCGGAGGACCGCCCGATCACCGGCCTTTTCCCGAATTTCGGGAATGGCGGCGTAGAAGTCGGCTTCCTCCGCCTCGGAGAGCACTTCTTTGCCCAGAGCGGCGGCGACTGCACGCATCTCGGCGGGAACGGCGGCGTAGTCTTCCGTCAGGTCGGCGTGATCCGCTCCGGTGTCGATGATGCAGAGGGCATATCCCCCAGAGACAAAGTCGCAGTCCACCGGTCGGGCAATGGGCCGGTCCTTGTCCTTGAAATCAATAGTCACAATACCGCCCAGGGCGCAGCCCATCTGATCCAGCAGCCCGGAGGGCTTGCCGAAATAGACGTTTTCGGCGTACTGGCCAATCTTGGCGATCTCCTCCATGGGGAGGGCGCCCCCGCAGAACAGGCCGCTTATGACCGTCCCCATCAGCACCTCAAAACAGGCGGAGGAGGAGAGACCGGAGCCCCCGGGGACGTCGGAGATGACATAGGCGTCAAAACCGGAGACGGGATAGCCCAGCTCCGTGATCTTTGCCAGAACCCCCCGAACGATGGCGCGGGTGGTGTTCGCCTCCGATTTGACGGGGGAGAGATTGCCGCAGTCAACCCAGGTCAGCCCATATCCCTCGGAGTAGATATTGACTGTCTGGGTGCCGTTGGGAGCGGCGCAGGCCAGTGCGTCCAGATCCACAGACCCGGTCAGTACCCTGCCCCGCTGATGATCGGTATGGTTGCCCCCGATCTCGGTGCGGCCGGGGGCGGAGAAGAGCGCAACGGAGGCGCTGTCATCTTTTCGGAAGGTTGTTGTGTAACCCTGCATGACACGAATGATGCGATCCCGGAAGGAAGAGAGCCGATGGGCGGGGCGGCAATAGAGACGGGAAAGCAGTGCGTCATAGGAGCCGTCTGCCAGTGCCTGCTTGATTTCCGCAATTGTACGCATTAAATCACCTCATTGCCTTGCATGGGTACAAAATCGGCCGGAAAAATCCTCAGGACCGGTCAACCGCTGTACCAGAGGGCATCCCCATCAATGAGATGTCCTCTTTTTCGCTGTCAGTCATCAAAGCCGTTGGGATTGTTCCTCTGCCAGTTCCAGGAGTCCCGGCACATATCCTCCAGACCGTGCTCCGCCTTCCAACCCAGCTCCCGCTCTGCCTTTCCCGGGTCAGACCAGCAGGTGGCAATATCGCCGGGGCGGCGGGCCTGGATCACATAGGGGATCTTCAGACCGTTGGAAGACTCAAAGGCGTGGACCACATCCAGGACGGAATAGCCCCTGCCGGTACCCAGATTATAGACGGCCAGACCGCAGTTCCGTTCCACCGCCTGAAGCGCCTTCACATGGCCCTTTGCCAGATCGACCACATGGATATAGTCTCGCACGCCGGTGCCGTCCGGGGTGTCGTAGTCGTTGCCGAATACATTCAGGTGGTCCCGCTTGCCAACAGCCACCTGCGTGATGTAAGGCATCAGGTTATTGGGGATGCCGTTGGGATTTTCACCGATGAGGCCGGAGCTGTGAGCGCCGATGGGGTTGAAGTAGCGCAGCAGCACCACGTTCCACTCCGGATCCGCCTTCTGCATGTCCGTCATGATCTGCTCCAGCATGCTCTTGGTCTGTCCGTAGGGATTGGTACACTGTCCTTTCGGGCAGTTTTCGGTGATCGGGATCTCCGCCGGATCGCCGTAGACGGTGGCGGAGGAGGAGAAGATGATATTTTTGCACCCGTGCTTGCGCATCACATCCAGCAGCACCAATGTTCCCGCAATGTTGTTGTCGTAGTACTCCCAGGGCAGCTGAACCGACTCGCCCACGGCCTTCAGACCGGCAAAGTGGATACAGCAGTCAAAGGAATACTGCTCCATGACAGCGCTCAGCCCCGCCCGGTCCCGAATGTCCGTCTGGTAAAAGGGGATCTCATGCCCGGCGATCTGTGCGACCCGCTGCAGGGACTTGGGGCTGGCGTTGGCCAAATTGTCGATGACGACCACCTCATGGCCGGCGCCGATCAGCTCAATTACAGTATGGGAACCGATAAAGCCGGCGCCTCCGGTCACTAAGATCTGCATATTGACTCCTCCGTTGCAAATATTCTGACTTAATTATAGCACATTGGGTCATCCTTGTCTCCCCTCACGGAAACAACTTTAGAATAAAAAATTTGCAGTGACATGGGTCAAAGTTTGGTTGCAATCGGCGCAAGAATGCGGTAAAATGAAGTATCAGTTTGGAACAAACGATGGATAATCCGTTGAGAGAGAAAGGACCGTGCTTTATGAAGCGTACAAAGATCATCTGCACCATCGGCCCTGCCTGTACCGATGAGGAGATCCTCACCGGCATGATCCAGGCCGGCATGAATGTTGCCCGCCTGAATTTCTCCCATGGCACCCATGAGGAGCAGAAGGTGAAAATGGACCTGATCAAAAAGGTTCGGAAGAAGCTGAAGCAGCCCATTCCCATCCTGCTGGACACTAAGGGCCCGGAGTACCGCATCCGCACCTTTGAAAACCACGCCATCCATCTCAACGACGGCGATACCTTCACCTTCACCGTGGACGAGATCGAGGGCAATCAGGAGCGGGTGTCCGTTTCCTATAAGGGACTGGTGGATGAGCTGAATATCGGCGACATCATTCTGGTCAACGACGGTCTGGTCAAGTTTGAGGTCCGTGAGAAGACTGCTACTGATTTGATCTGCAATACCGTCATCGGCGGCGATTTGTCCGACCGGAAGAGCATGAGCTTCCCTGACAAGGTTTTGAAGCAGATCTACCTCTCCGAGCAGGACAAATCTGACCTTCTCTTCGGCATCGAAAATGACGTGGACTTTGTGGCCTGCTCTTTCGTCTCTACGGCCCAGGACATCATCGATGTCCGCAAATTCCTGGATGCCAACGGCGGCAAGCGCATCCAGCTGATTGCAAAGATCGAGAATCGTGCCGGCGTCAACAACGCTGGTGAGATCTTGAAGCACTGCGAGGGCCTGATGGTGGCCCGCGGTGATCTGGGCGTTGAGATCCCCTATGTGGAATTGCCCGCCATCCAGAAGCGTTTGATCACCATGTGCCGCCTGAGAGGCGGTCTGGCTATTACCGCCACCGAAATGCTGGAGTCCATGATCTCCAAGCCCCGTCCCACCCGTGCTGAGATCTCCGACGTGGCCAACGCCGTCTTTGACGGTACCAGCGCCGTCATGCTCTCCGGCGAGACCGCTGCGGGCAAGTACCCCGTGGAGGCAGTCGCCGCCATGGCCAGCATTGCCGAGGAGGCGGAGGAGAATACCCACTATGCCGATCGCTTCAAGCGCCACACCTTCGAGCTGAAAAACCTGAACGACGCTCTGTCCCACTCCACCGTTCAGTTGGCCATCGACTGTGATGCGGCTTGCATCGTGGCGACCACCCGTACCGGTACCACCGGACGTATGATCTGTCGGTTCCGCCCCCCCATGCCTATCATCGGCATGACCACAAACGAAAAGGCATTCCGTCAGCTGGCCCTGAGCTGGAACGTGTTCCCCGTCATGGTAGAGGAGTTTAATTCCACTGACGTCCTGTTTTATCACGCTGTGGTGGTGGCCCGTCAGTCCGGTCTTGCCAAAAAAGGGGATACCATCGTCATTACCGGTGGCATGACCAACGGTCAGAGCGGCAACACCAACCTCATCAAGGTCGAGACCCTGGCAAAGTAATTTTACATCCAGACATAAAAATGACCACATCAGAGCAGAAGTGCCGGGATGTGGTCATTTTCTTTCGTGGTTATCCAGATAACTCAGCCAGAGAATACGGACTCCCTCCGTCACCTTCGGTGACACCTCCCTCAGAGAGGGAGGCACCGGCGAAACTTTCGTCTTTTCATCATTGCCAATGGCCCCCTCTTTGAGGGGGCTGTCACGAAGTGACTGGGGGAGTGTCCCCCTAAGCTGACTCAAATGGATAACCATGTTTTCTTTCTATAACAATAAAATGTCTCCCGCCTCTGGTGGGAGACATTTCGAGACTGTCAAAAAAGTGTTTTTGACAGTCTCTCGATGAAAATCTACGATTTTCATCGAATTTGCAGCCCGCTGCAGCGCACAAATTTTGTGAACAAAATTTGCACGTTTGCGGTCTGAGAAGTATTTTTCGCCCGGTACACGCCCGTGCGAAAAATGATATTGAACTTTATTCCGCCCTTTCGGGCGGAACTCTACGAGGTTCTTTGACAAGCTGAAAATGTCTCCCGCCTCTGGCGGGAGACATTTCGTCGGGGCAAATCAGTGCTCAGCGACCCAAACATCGGCCTTAGCCTTGGATACGCAGGTGATCTTCTCCACAGCGTAGGGAGACTCAGGACCGCCGGAGGCATAGACGAAGAACAGGCCCTTGGGAGTCTGATACAGGGACTCCTCATAACCGGCGGGATCACCGAAGTAACCAACGGTGTGCTTCTTGATCAGGACGGCAGTTTCGGTATCGTACTCATTGTTGCGAATGATCTTTTTCATCGTAATTCTCCTTTGCTTTTCATGTCTTGCTGACAGTGAACGTTCTGACAGATGACGCTTCGAATCCGGTCAAATATCAGATTTGCCTTAGGAATGTACTCATTATAGTGTAGAAAGCATCGGATTGCAACCCATAAAATGGAATTTCATGTAAATTATACTTACACAGTCCCTTTGCAATCGGGCAGATTGTTCAATATTCCAATAAAACGAACTATTTTCCCCCTTTTTTTGAATGTATTTTCAAACCTTCACGAATATGAGAGGCCTGTTCCCGAATGCGGACCAGAGTATCTTTGTACCGGTCTGTGCTGATATTCCGGAATCGGCTGCGGAAGCGGCGGGAGTGATAGGCGGCGGCCCGGACCAGATTGCTGTGGCGGATCTCCATAGCGGCCAGCGCGGCCTGCAGCCGGGCAGTATCCGCTGCCTGACGGCCGGACTTTCTCAGATCCTGGCGCTTCTGCTGCAGCTCGTTCCAGGTCAGCTCTGCCATGGCAAAGAACTTGGTGGTGAGAGCCAGCTTGCGAATGGTGGTGACCGTGTCGGCAATGGTAATGAGGGCCAGGAAGATAGCCGCATACCAACGTGCAGGGGGCACTAAGAGCGAGAAAAGGGACTCTGTTGCGGGGTGGATCCAATAGATTGCGACATAGGCCACGGCGCCCCAGCACAGCCCGATGCTGAGACATACCCGTCCGTGGAGATTCCACTTTCGATCTGAGTAGTCCCAATATTTGATGTGGGTGATGGCCTCCAGCGCCCAGCCGACCAAATATTCCCAGCTTGTCATGACCACGCAGGCCACGGGGTAGAGGAGCAGGGGATAGGCACTCAGGGGCTGAAAAAAGAGCACCATGATGAGCGCGCCCGCTCCGTAAATGGGGCAGAGCGGCCCTGCCAGAAAGCCCCGGACTACGAAGTGCTTTTCCCGAATGGAGCAGTAGGCTGTCTCTATCACCCAGCCCCAAAAAGAGTACCAGGTAAAGTAGAGAAAGGCCAGAGTCAGGGGAATGGTAAAGAAATACGGCTCTGCCATGCCATCAGGCCTCCAGCAGCTGGGACAAAATGGAGTTATACAGCCGCTCCGGCTGGGCCTGATATTTGCTGCACAGCAATTCTGCCTGGGTCCGGTCGGGGGCCATCATCTCCAGCGTCATCACATTTCCGGCTTCATCGTCCAGAATGAGCCGGGCGGTGTAGCCCGAGCCGTCCGACCGGGGCGCCACCTCGGTCCGTACCTGCCTGGCCCGCTGCAGCCGCTTGTTCAGGGCAGCTACGTTGCGGTCGCATTTGACACGCACAGAGTAGGGCAGCTCTTCTTCCGTGGTCTGTCCGTTGCTGCGCCCCTTGGCGGTGATGAGCAGCCGCCCGTCCTCGTCCCGGCACACGTGGCCGGTCTCCTCCAGCTTTCCCAGCGCCTCGGCAAAGCCGAAGTAATCCACGCCCTCGTCGCACAGAGTCAGATCGGTCAGCTGACCCATGTCGATGGCGCCGTCTACCCTGGCCATAATGTAGAGGATCAGCTCCATGATCTCCAGGGGAGATTTGATAAATCCGATTGGCATAATGGGTCCCTCCTTGGGGGAAATCCTGTTTTCCACATTATACAGAAAATTTCATGCGCTGACAAGAGCTCCTTCCTTGACGGTAGTTTAAAAATAGGTTATAATAAACCTTGTTACCACATGTTTTGCAAGGCTTCTGCGGGAGCAAGCTGCGCGGTTTGATGCAAAAATCGGAAACCATATGAGTGGAGGGATCCCAATATGAAACGAATCCTTGCCCTTCTCCTGGCGCTGGCCATGGTGCTGGCTCTGGCCGCCTGCGGGGGAAAGGGAGAATCTGAACCTGATGATGCCCAGGTCCTGCCCGGCACGGAGGACATTACCGAAGCCGATCAGGCGGAACAGACTGCCGATACCGTCGAGTCTCCGGAGGAGCCGGAGATCCATGTGGACTGGACCGGACGGAATCCCCTCACCGGTGAGGCAGTTCCCGAGGACATCAGCAATAACCGCCCTGTCATGGTCATGCTCAATAACCTGAAGCAGGCCCTGCCCCAGTCCGGCAACAGCCAGGCCGACATCATCTATGAGATCCTGGAAGAGGGGGGCATTACCCGTATGCTGGCTGTCTATCAGGACATCAGCAGCGTAGAGGGCAACCTCGGCACCATCCGCAGCACTCGTCCCTATTACGTCACTCTCGTGGCCAGCCATGACGGCATCCTGGTCCATGCCGGCGGCAGCGGCGCTGCTTATGACAAGATCGAGGATCTGAACGTCTACGATCTGGACGCCCTGAACCGCTTGGGCAGAGGCGGCGCCGGCCTGTTCTGGCGGGACAAGGGCCGTTTGAATGCAGGTGTTGCCACGGAGCACACCATGTATATCACCGCCTCTGACATCACCGAGTATCTGGCAAACAGCAGCATCCGCACCGAGCACGACGAGGACTTCTCGCTCAACACGCTCTTTGTGGAGGACGGTACCCCTGCTGACGGCAGTGCGGCCAATGTGGTCACGGTGCCCTTCTCCAGCTACAAGACCGGTGAATTCCGCTATGACGAGGCCAGCGGCAAATATTTTGTCTCCGAGTACGGCGCTCCCTATATGGACGAGACCACCGGCCAGCAGGTCAGCGTAAAGAACGTCATTATCATTATGACTGAGGTAAAGGCCATCGAGGGCGACTCCAAGGGCCGCATCAGCGTGGCTATGACCGGCACTGGCATCGGCTACTATGCCTGCGGCGGCAAGTATATCCCCATCAATTGGAGCCGCAGCAGCGAGACCAGCCACTATGTATTTACCACCATGAGCGGCGACCCGCTGGAGCTGGGCGTGGGCAACAGCTATATCAATATCGTCCCCACCACCTGCTCCGTCAGCTTTGTGGCCTGATCGGAACAGGAGATTACAACACCCCCTGCAGAACTGCAGGGGGTGTTGTGCGTACAGGGCAGCTGATAGCAGACGCTGAAAAGGACATACAGAAAGGTGGAGCCGGTGTAGTCCGGCACCATGATACTGATGGCAAAGGAGGACATAGCGGCTCCCACCATGGCGACCAAGCTGCCCAGCGTGATGATGATAAAATCCCGGGTCCAAAGCCAGGTGGAAGACGGCTTCGGCAAAGCGTCATCTCCCTATTTCTCAGATGCAAAACGGCGATAGGAGCTAATCCCACCGCCGTTTTCATGTAAAATCAGTTGCGATCTTCCACCAGCATGAGGCAGCCGTCCTCGTCATATTTCAGCGTCTGCACGTTAAACTTCTGACTGCGGATGATGTCGTTCAGCTTGATCTCCTCGGTGATGGTGCCAACGAAGGTATAGCTCACGCCGTGGCGCTTTGCCCGGCCGGTCCGGCCGATGCGGTGGATGTAATATTCGTTCTCATCGGGAACGTCGTAGTTAAATACCGCATCCACATCGTCAATGTCCAGACCTCTGGCCGCAACGTCGGTGGCCACCAGTACCCGAAGCCTGCCTGAGCGGAAAGAGGCAAGGGTCTTCTCCCGATTCTTCTGGGGGATGTCGCCGTGAATGGGCTGGGCAGAGATGCCGTGCTGCTGCAGGAGAGCGGCCAGCCGATCCGTCATATTCTTGGTGTTGCAGAAGGCAATGGCCCGCTCATAGCTGCCGCCTTCCAGAAGACCCAGCAGGGTGTTCAGCTTCTGACTGCGGTCATTCAGCAGGATCCGGTATTGCTGAATGTCAGGCTGATTCTCAGCGACAGGGCGGACAGTGATCTCCACCGGGTCACGCTGATACACCCAGGAGATGTCCATGACCTCCCGGCTGATGGTGGCGGAAAAGAGCCCCAGATTCCGCCGCTTGGGCATGGAGTCCAGAATCTTGATCACATCGTCAATAAAGCCCATATCCAGCATCCGGTCCGCCTCGTCCAGCACCACTGTCTCCACCTTGTCCAGACGAACGGTCCGCCGTTTCTGGTGGTCCATCAGCCGGCCCGGGGTGGCGACCACCACCTGGGGACGGGATTTGAGCTGCTTGATCTGCTTGTCAATGGGCTGGCCGCCGTAGAGACAGACGGTGCGGACGCCCTGACGATAGGCGCAGAGATCCCGCAGCTCGTCCCGGATCTGAATGGCCAACTCCCGGGTAGGGGCGAGGATCAGGGCCTGAACGGCGTCGCTCTCTGGGTCAATGTGCTCCAAAATGGGAATACCGAAGGCAAAGGTCTTGCCGGTGCCGGTGGGAGCCTTTGCCACCACGTCCTTCCACTCCAGCAGACAGGGGATGGCTCCGCCCTGAATGGGAGTGGCCTTCACATAGCCTTTCTGCTCTAAAGCACGAAGCGTCTCCGAGGAGAGGGGGAGCTGATCGTAGCGGATCTCCTCGTCGTGCTGAATTCCGTTTATTTCCATAGAAAATTGATACCTTCCTCATTCCATACAAGTTCACATTATTCTATCACAGAAGACGACGTATTTCAAGGCCGCCGGTTGCGATTCGACATTGTGAAAGAAAACTGCCGTATTTCCTCTATCCCTTCATTGACAGAAGGACGGAATTCCGTTAAAATCTTTTCTATGAGTTACGTGTTTTTTGACCTTGAGTGGAATCAGGGATATCCTCGTTCTGAGGCAGAAAAGATAGATGAGATCATCCAGATCGGCGCATACCGTCTCCCGGATTGGGAAGAGGACGGTACCGCCTATTCCGCCTATGTGCGGCCGTCTATCCATAAAAAGCTCCACCATCAGGTGAAGAAGATGGTACCTCTGGACCAGCCCAAGCTGAAACGGGCCGGGAATTTCCGCCAGGTGGCGGCAGAGTTCTTCCGCTGGTGCGGAAAAGACGCCGTCTATTTCACCTGGGGTACCTGTGACGCCCGGGTGCTGGATACGAACCTGTGCTGGTACGGCATGGAGGAGTATCTGGACATCGAGATCTACGACCTTCAGCGGGCCTTTGATCTTCTGGTGCTGCACACCTGCAACCAGACGGCGCTGGAGACAGCGGTGAACGCCTTGGGCCTGGAATCCCGGATGGAGTACCACGATGCCGGCAACGATGCTGCCTATACGGCCCGCATCGGTGCGGAATTGGTGCGCCGTTTCGGCCGTCTGCCCGACCGGGAGGAACTGGACCGCATCGAGACTGAGCTGCGGGAAAAGCAGCGCCGGGAGGCCGCACAGGCGGCAGGGGAATCGCTCCATATCCTCTGCGCTGAGGAGACGCCTGCCCTCAAGCGCAAGTGCAGCCGCTTCGACACAGTGAATGACTGCCTGAAAAGCCGCAGCGCCCGGGTCTATCACTGCCCGGAGTGTGATAACTGGCTCTGCGGCGGAAACTGGTACCGGGTGGGAGAGTCCTATGTCTCCCGCAGCCGCTGCGCTGAGCACGGACGGTATCTGGCCTGCCTTACCTTCCAGCCAGAGCGGGGAGATAAGCTCCAGGGGCTGCTTCGAGTCTATGCCGAGGAGCAGCTTCCTCCTGACCTCTTCCGACAGTGCAAGCAGGGCGGCGAGCGGGTGGAGGTATGCCAAATGCCCCGAAAGCGCCGTCGGATGCGCAGAAAGAAGACGGCAGTTGAAAAAGAAATAAAGTGAGAAAATGCCCTGATATTGCATTAAAACCTGAACATACAGCCTTACGTTCTTTTGCTGGCATCAAACGCGTGTATTTGGAGTGCTCACCCTCAGCGGGTGGGCATTTCTTTATTCTATCATCAGAAGTTTGACCAATTCAGCAAATCCTGCCGAAGTGCCGTCCGCAGCGTCAACTCCATGCTGGCCAGCGTCAACAGTCTCCTGTGCTATCTGGGCTGGTCAGACTGCCGGGTCAAGAGCCTGAAGACCCAGCGGGAGGTCTACTGCCCGGAGAGCAGGGAACTGACCAAAACGGAGTACCTGCGGCTGTTAGAGGCCTCCAAAGACCGCCCCAGACTCAATCTGCATAATTCTTATTATGTAGTAGCGCATAGAAAAAGAAGGTACGTACCCAGGCAGGAAAATCTTCAAAGGGGCTATTGAAACCCCAAAAATACCCTCTCAGATTTCTTTTGATATGCGAGTCCGGGAGGGCTTTGTTTTTATATTCATTTGTCAATTTTTGATGGCGTTTGTACCCGTTTATGATACATTATTTGTTATAATTGCGCATAAGGCAGTTGGCAACAATATACTGAAGCCCTATAATTATTTTAATAGATAAAAGGCACATATGCAGAACGCTAATAATAAGAATTATGTGATATAGCCGGCAGTAGCGTTATGAGATACAAAAACGAGACCTACCGGATGACGAAAAAGGAGCAGGAACTTTTCCTCACGGAGCAGCAGGCCGGAGGCTGCCCGGAGGAAAACTTGTTGGAATGCGTCGTCATCTGCGCTCGATATGCGAATATTTGCCGCCGGACAAAGCGCTGACGAAGAAGAAACTGAAGCGTTGGCGGCAGGCGCTGCTGGACAGAGGTCTGTCGGTCCGGACGATTGAGACGGCTGCTACGAGCGCCTGGAGGACGCGGTTCGTGCCCGAAAAAAGGCGGAAAACTGGGTCAAGGACGATGCAGAGCGTCTCCTGGCCCTGCTAAATGCCCCGGAACAGGCGGGATGAGCCTTGCATGTAAAAACAGATTTAGAGATCGGCTGAAAACGAGAAGAATGTTAAAATTCTTTCGTGGTTATCCAGATAACTCAGCCAGAGAATACGGACTCCCTCCGTCACCTTCGGTGACACCTCCCTCAGAGAGGGAGGCACTGGCGAAATTCGTCTTTTCATCATTGCCAATGGCCCCCTCTTTGAGGGGGCTGTCACGAAGTGACTGGGGGAGTGTCCCCCTAAGCTGACTCAAATGGATAACCATGCATTCTTTTCAATATGGCAAATCATTGCACGCAATAAAACAATAAAAGCAGAGGAAAGGATGAAAAGGATGAGAAAAATGAAGAAGCTGGCGCTTCTGATGTTCGGCCTGCTGATGCTGCTGCCGTACAGGGCGCTGGCCTATGACGAGGTTGAGGTGGAGATTCCCGTCACGACAAACGAGAGTTGTGTCATTCAAATGTCGGGAGACTTCAACGAGGAGCAGACCATTGACGGCAGCGGAGCCTTTATCGTCCCCGTCAGCCATCCGGGTACATACAACTGCCGAATACAGCAGATACCCGGAGACGAGGAGAGCAAGATTTACGATGAACAGGTCTACAACGTCCTGATTTTCGTAGAGACAGCGGACGGTAAACTCCAAGCCTCCATCATCCTTTCTGCGGACGGCGAGCCGGAGAAACTGGCGGAGCTGGCCTTTGAAAATGAGACCGTTCCGCTGCCACCTCCTCCTGACGAACCCGATGAACCGGAGGAGCCCGCGACTCCGGAGGAGCCCGATACTCCGGACACCCCGGAGGAACCGGAGAAACCTGATACTCCCGATACCCCGGACGAGCCGTCCAATCCCACAAAGTCCCAGCACCACAGAGCCCAGCACAACAATAACGACACCCCCAGAACGGGAGATACAAACGCAGTTCTGATCTGGTCCGTGGTCATGCTGGTCAGCGCCGCACTGCTGGCGATGGTGCTGATCATCTGGCGCAATCGACGTAGGAGGAAATAAAATGGTGAGAGAACGCAAGACAAAGGTGGCAGAGCGGGTCATTTCACTGCTGCTGGCCGCTGTAATGGCTGTAAGTGGTACAGGCTTTACAGCCTTGGCTGCCGACATCGTCCCGGATGAGACGGTGGCCGAAGTGGAAACGGTGCCCTCGGAAGAATCCGCAGGCGCAGACATCCCAGAGGAGCATGATCCGGATAATAGTGAGGACGACACCGATTCGGACGATGAAGCTCTTTTGAATCCCGATGTGTCCGGAGATGGCGAAGATGCTGAAGATGCTGCGGATGCAGCAGACGCCGATCACGCTGGGGATACAGCGGATACCGAGGACGCTGCAAATGCTGAGGGTGATGCTAATACAGCAGATGCCCAGGATGCAGAGAATGCCGAGAATACCGATGCAGTGGAAGACGAAGAGAATGTTCCTGATGAACAAATGCCCCAAGGCGATCCTACAGCTGATGTGGAGTCAGAAGCGGATTGGAAAGCGATGTTCTCGGGCGTCACCCGGACAGAGAACTATGCGGCTGATCTGCTTGCGGTTGCGCAGACCCAGATCGGCTACACCGAGAGTACAGCCAACTTTACCGTGATTGACGGACAGAGCTGCGGCTATACCCGTTATGGCGCATGGTACGGCATGCCGTACAGTGAGTGGTGCGCAGAGTTTGTCTCTTTCTGTCTGAATTATGCGGGAATCCCTGCGAGCAAAATGCCCCGTGAGGCAAAGTGCACACGTTGGATCACTGCTCTGGAATCGGCCGGACGGTACGAAGCGGCCTGCACGTACCACAAGCTGGCTGTGGAAGAGTCTAAGGTAGAGGAAACGACAGACAAATATTACATTGAATACGTATACAGCAATAACCAGCTGACCGGATATAACAAATACTATCTCCCATCAGCCGGAGATCTGATTTTCTTTGACTACGAACAGGACGGAGATTCGGATCATGTGGGCATTGTCAAAGAGGTCGTCTATGACAGTGAGGGCAAGCCGATCCGAATTGTGACGATTGAAGGCAATGTCGGGAATGCGGTGAAGGAGCGGAGCTACGACTTTACGGACAGCACGATCCTCGGCTACGGCATCCTGCCTGTGAACATGCCCGCCCAGAGCTTTGAGAAAACATGCGGAGATGTGACGGTCAGCGTTTCCGCGCCGGAGGGAGCGCTTCCTGCGGCGTCGAAAATGGAGGTGACGGAGGCAGCATCTGAAGATGTACTGGCCAAGCTCCCTGCGGAGCTGCGCGACAGTATCACATCCATTGTTGCTGTGGACGTCAGCTTTCATGATGCATCCGGCGATGAAATTGAGCCGGAGACCGCCCTGCATGTCAGCTTCCGCTCCGATGCCATTGCTGAGATCGAAGAACCGAGCCTGATCCATGTCAGTGACGAGGGTGAGCTGTCCTACTGCGCTATATTGGACGGCGGAGCGGAGAACAAAGGCACGATTACCTTTGAGAGCCAGGATTTTTCTGTCTACGCTGTGGTTGGAGCTGCGACAAAGATCGCTGAAATTGCGGAGAGCGAGAACGAGCCTCTGCTTTCCGACAATGAGCTGACAGGAACCACACGCCGGCTTCTGGGCATGAATCCCGCTGCGCTCCAAATGAACAATGAAGGCCCTGTGACGGTTGACGGTCAGACGATTGAAAGCATTGCGATTAAATGGCTGACAAGCAGTACGGGCTCCGATACAGCAGCGGGGACGGATGTGTTGGAACTGGCTCCGACGACGGACGCCGTGGGGAATCAGCAGTTCCAGTTTAACTTTGTCATCACGGGCGAGAATGACCATGAGGCGGGCGATGTTGAGATTGTCCTTCCTGCCTACATCTGGAAAGACCGTGACGGAAATGAGATGGGGTCTCTGACACTGGGCATACCGGAGTATCCCAATGACTCACAGAGCTTTGCATGGAGACGGGAAGGCGACTACATTGTCATCACCAATACCCGGACGCTTTCCGCAACCTCCAAGGTGATGATTCAGGGCACGTTCCGTGACGTGGTAGCCCATGAGGTCGTCAGCGATCAGGAATCGAGCCCCCTGTGGGCGGAGATCACGCTGATCTCCTCCAGCGGAAATGCCGTGTCTTTGGCGAGCAATACCATCAAGGCAAAAGCCCATACCGCTGCGGAAGCGGCATCTGCGACAAAGAGTGCGCTGAACGCCGGCACGGGGGAATACTATGCGTGGGTGACTTCCGTACCGAGCAGTATTCCGGAGTCGTTTTTGGGCGTCCTGCCGGCAGGTACTGACCGAGAGGATTACTGCTATGTGCGTTGGTATGTAACGGGCACCGCAGTCGGCAATCAGCTGTACAGTATGGAGCTTACTGATACGGCCTCGGAAGAAGACGGCGGCATCATGCTGGGCATTCAGACGGCAAACGGCGGGGCATACCCCTGGCTCAGTCGGCGTATGTCTGGACAGCCTATCCCAAGAGCGGCATGGAAGAGGGAACAATCTATACGTTCCACAATACTGCCACCATTTGCGTCACCGGCACGGACAGTGGGGAAACAACGAGCAAGAGCGCCTCTGCCCAGGTGCAGGTGAAGACGCCCACCACCTATACCTTTAATAAGGAGTGGGATGACGACGATAACGTCAGGGGCAGACGGCCGGAGAATCTGTATATTTACATTTATAGAGACGGCAAGCAGTGGAAGAAGGTAAAGCTGAACGAAGAAGGCGGCTGGAGCTATTCCTGGTCTGACGAAGGCATTGACTATGTCTATGACGTCTATGAACGGCTGGAGATCGGTAGATACGTAAAAAGCCCTGATTTGCATGAGCTGATGAGATCTGCGGACTCCATCACGCATGGTTTAGCCAATGTGTACTACGATGCCAGCGGCGTGGAATACCCGGTCACTTGGTGGTATCAGCTGCAAGAGACGGGATACGACACGAATACCCACACATGGACTTATACCAACAAGTATCGTGAGGGCACCGTGCCGGAGGATTACGGTCTCACAAAAACTGCCACATCTTCACCTCGATGATGTACGGCCCCCATGAGAATGAAGACATTACCATGGCTCTGTCGGACACGGGCTGGCTGCTGCGAAACGAGCGCACCGGTCTGGAAACGACGGACGGCGTGGAGCTTACCTATGTGACGCTCACACCGCAGTCCAACTACACCTACAGCGAGACAGGTGAAAAGGATGATGAGGGCCGTGATTACTACTCGAGATCCGATGCGGATCACGCGGGCACCTCGGAACTCTATGCCTTGATTGGCGACAGCAGCGAATGGCAGCTGCTCGCCACCTATGACGGAACCACGGTGACGCTTCAGGACGGCTTTACCGACCTGACCGTCAATGGGGCAACCGTCTATCTGCCGGAAGGTACAGCACAGGTCAAGGTAGTCGCAAAGACAGACAAAGACTCCCTCACGGTGTCCTATTCCGTGGGACTGACGGTGCGTCCGACGGAGGAAGTGATCCGTATCATCGAAGCGGCAATGGAGGCCAACGACTACGTGTTGCTCCAGCTGTTTAACTATGCCGCAATGCAGTCCTATACGCCGAACGGGGACGAGTGGGAGCACTCCAATGACTTTGCCAGAGCCTATCTCCATGGCCACGTGTATCGTGTGGGCGCATCTGAGACCAAGAGTTTCCGCTTTGTCGAAGTAGATCAGTCCAACCGGCGCGTGGTGCTCCAGACCGGGGCGACGGTGGCGGAACAGTCGAACATCACCGCCCAGAGCGAGTACAACGAGGCCATCGAGGAGGGAACCATCCCCTATGTCTCGGGCGGCACATGGTACGATCTGCTGCCCCTGGGCGTGACCGCCGATCTCTCCACCGTCACCCTCTCCGGGGGAGATACCCTCAAAGACGCATATGTGATCGAAAACTACAAGGGCAGCGGCCGGGAGCTGGTGGTCGTCAAGGCCGATTTTGCCGATCACTCCCGCTATACGATCAGCGGCTATCGAAACACCCAAACTGTGTCCTTTACCGCTTATTATTCCCTGGAGGGCTACGATCAGGAAACCATCAACCTGAGCAACTTCCGCAATGTGATCGCCTTTGAGAGCGACGACAGCTGGATCGGCAACGTGGCCGGCCTGACGGGCGAGCCTGACGATCCCTATGCGGGCAACCACAGAGAGTCCCTGACCTATCTGGGCGTGGATGCCGGTCTGATGACAGATCTTGACAGTGAGCGGGACGACCCCTCCTTTGTGTACGCCGGGGCATACCTTGCCGACGCGAGTGAGATCGACCTCATGCAGGTCGCCGGCCTGAGCAAGAACGTCAGCGTCTCCGGCTCCGGTCTGCCTGTCCGTCACGAACGAGGAGGATACCACCAAGGAGATCTCCGGCATCGTCATCCTGGACGAGATCGAGGGTTATGTGCCCACGGAAGAGGATGCGGACTTCGGCGACAGCCAGTGGAAGGGCGTCTTCCGCTCCGTCAATGTGTCCCAGCTGCGGCGGATGGGTGCGGATCCCGTGGTGTACTATTCCACCGCATCTGACCTTGATCTGTCTGCCTTCCGGTATGAGGACCTGGAAAATTCCGACCTGTGGTCCGCCACTGCTCCTGAAAATCTGGCCGCTGTGACGGCAATTGCGGTGGATGCCCGCAAGGCGGCCGCCCCCGATGAAAACGGCAGCACTGCCTTTGTCCTTGAGGCAGGGAAGACCCTGACGGTGACCATCGACATGCAGGCGCCCGTGGATGAGAGCCTGTTCCACG
>OMVL01000064.1 GCA_900314485.1 uncultured Eubacteriales bacterium | reverse complement strand
CTCTCCCGTTCTACCCCTCCCCCGCCCTGCATACACTGCACCATCATCCAAAGACAGGAGCGAGGTGCCATGCAAACAGACTGGAACGAGAATCGGGCCCGGCTGGTGGGTCGGGTCGTGGGGGAGCCGGAATTCTCCCACAGCAACCACGGTGAGGATTTTTTCCGCTTTCCCCTTCGTACTTACCGACTGTCCGGGGCGGCGGATCAGGTGAATGTGCTGGTCTCCCGGACGCTGTTGGAGCTGTCTCCCGTCCACGCCGGGGAGCGGCTGGTCATTGAGGGGGAGGTGCGCTCGTTTAACAATCGGACGGGCGTAGGCAGCCGTCTGGTCATCACCGTCTTTGCCCGCAGCGTCACCGCCGCCGGCGAAGAAGAGGACGACAACCGGCTGATCCTCTCCGGCGTTCTCTGCAAAATACCCAACTACCGCCAGACCCCCCTGGGGCGGGAGATCTGCGACCTGATGCTGGCCGTCAACCGGCGGTACGGAAGGGCGGACTATCTCCCCTGCATCGCCTGGGGTACGCTGGCTCAGCGGAGCGCCCGGCTGAACGTGGGAGACGGTGTCCGTCTGGAGGGCAGACTCCAGAGCCGAAGC
Organism: uncultured Eubacteriales bacterium; assembly: GCA_900314485.1. Lineage (GTDB taxonomy): Bacteria > Bacillota > Clostridia > Oscillospirales > Oscillospiraceae > Onthomonas. The sequence continues at coordinate 5,424 of OMVL01000064.1, read as the reverse complement.
TACACCAAGCTCACCGAGGCAGGGCAGGTGAAACGTGTCGCCTTTGAAGTTTCAATCATGACCATGGAACTGGTGGATTTCTCCGTCCCGAACGACTGTGAATGAAATTTCAGTGCAAATTTCCTGCATTTTGACTTGACAAGGCAGACAGAGGGCATTATAATAGCGTCACTAACGGCGAAGAAGGGGACCATTTCCTCACAAACGCTGCGTCAGAGAGACGGGGCCACCGGCTGAAAGCCCTGTCAGCAGCAAAGAGCGGATGCAACACCCCGGAGCTGGATGTTCGAGCGGTCATTTGACCGGGAGGGCATCCCGAGACCCCCCTGCGTTAAAGGGTTCAGAGTGGTACCGGCAAAGGCGTCGGTGCAATTCGGGTGGTACCGCGGAGATACTGTCATTTTATCTATTCCGCCCCGGACTGAATAACAGTTCGGGGCGTTTTTCTATCCATTTTTATGCTCCGAACGAGAGGAGCAAACGAAAATGAAATTTGTCACAGGAATCACAGAGACCGGCCGATTGGAGCTGGCAGAGCTGAAAAGCGGCACTTATTTCGGCAAGGAGATCACGGTACACGGCGCCGTACACGCCAACCGCCCCATGGGAGGCGGGCTCACCTTCCTCACCCTGCGGAAGAAGGACGGCGTTTTGCAGTGCGTGTGTGACGGTGCAGTGGACGTTTCCGGCATCCCGGAGGAGTCCGCCGTCATTGTCACCGGCGTTTTGCGGGAGGAAGAGCGTGCCCCCGGCGGCATGGAAGTCCATGTCAGCGGCATTGAGGTCCTCTCCCGCCCGGCGGAGCCCATGCCGGTGCCGGTGAACAAGTGGAAGCTGTCCCTCAATCTGGACACCGAGCTGGGTCTGCGGCCGGTGATCCTGCGGCACCTGAAAAAGCGGTCTGTGTTCCAGATTCAGGCCGGACTGGGCCGGGCCTTCCGGGAATATCTGGAGGGGCAGGGCTTTACCGAGATCCACACCCCCAAGATCGTCCACGCCGGCGCCGAGGGCGGCAGCAACATCTTCCGTCTGGAGTACTTTACCCGCAAGGCCTTTCTGGGGCAGTCTCCCCAGTTTTATAAGCAGATGATGGTAGGCGTCTATGAGCGGGTCTTTGAGGTCGCTCCCGTCTTCCGGGCAGAGAAGCACTCCACCCCCCGGCACCTGAACGAATACACCTCCATGGACTTTGAGATGGGGTATATCTCCTCCTTTTACGATATCATCGAGATGGAGTCCGGCTTCCTCCGCTACGCCATGAAACTGCTGAAAAAGGACTACGCCGCCGATCTGCAAAGACTGGGCATCGAGCTGCCCGATGTGGAGCATATCCCCATGGTCTCCTTCAAAGAGGCCAAAGAGCTGGCCAGCGCCAAATACGGCCGCCCCATCCGAGACCCCTACGATCTGGAGCCGGAGGAGGAGCAGAACATCGGCCGGTATTTCAAGGAAGAGTACGGCGCCGACTTTGTCTTTGTCACCCATTATCCGGTGAAAAAGCGGCCCTTCTACGCCATGGACGACCCGGAAAACCCCAAGTACACCCTGTCCTTCGACCTGCTGTTCCGGGGCATGGAGGTGACTACCGGCGGCCAGCGCATCCACGACTATCAGCAGCAGGTAGAGAAAATGCTGTCCAAGGGCATGCACCCGGAGGAGTTTGAGTCCTACCTCATGATCCACAAGCACGGCATGCCGCCCCACGGCGGTCTGGGCATCGGTCTGGAGCGGCTGACGATGAAGCTGTGCGGACTGGACAACATCCGGGACGCCTGCCTGTTCCCCAGAGATCTGAGCCGGCTGGAGCCGTAACCCCAGGGAAAAATCAGAGCAGCGGGCGATTCTTGAATCGCCCCTACGCCCCGTATTTTGCAACCATCCGTAGGGGCCGTTCACGAACGGCCCGGCCCCAAATATACCCCCATTGAAAAAGGAGCATCCGCCATGAACATCACCCCCGAACTGGTCGATTACGTCTCCGTTCTCTCCCGGCTCAAGCTGGAGCCGGCGGAAAAAGCCCGCATGACGGGCGAGCTGGAGCAGATCATCGGCTATATGGACATCTTAAATCAACTGGACACCACGGACATCGAACCCATGAGCCACACCTTCCCGGTGAAGAACGTACTTCGTGCCGATGAAGTGGCTCCCTCCTTCCCCAGAGCGGAGCTGCTCTCCGGCGCTCCCGTCCCGGACGACGAGGCATTTCTGGTGCCGAAGACGGTAGAGTGAGGAGGGACGAAAATGAGCTTATTAGACCTGACCGCCCTGGAGTTGGGCGCAAAAATCAAGGCCGGCGAAGTCTCCGTTCCGGAGGCCACCCGGGCCGCACTGGACGCCATTGAGGCAAAGAACGCTGAGAACAACGCCTTTATCACCGTTCTGAACGACCGGGCAATGGCACAGGCGGAGGAGATTCAGAAGAAAATCTCCCGAGGCGAACTGACCTCCCCTCTGGCCGGCGTGCCGCTGGCCATCAAGGACAACATTTGCACGAAAGGCGTGAAGACCACCTGCGCCAGCAAGATTCTGGGGGATTTTACGCCCCCCTATGACGCAACGCTGACCGAACGCATCAACGCCATTGGCGGCGTGGTGCTGGGCAAGCTGAACATGGACGAATTTGCCATGGGCTCCACCTCGGAGACCTCCTTCTACGGCCCCACCCGCAACCCCTGGGATCTGAGCCGTGTCCCCGGCGGCTCCTCCGGCGGCGCCGCGGCAGCTGTAGCCGCCCGTGAGTGCTGGTACGCCATCGGCTCGGATACCGGCGGCTCCATCCGGCAGCCCGCCTCTTATTGCGGCGTCACCGGCATCAAGCCCACCTACGGCACCGTCTCCCGCTACGGACTCATCGCCTACGCCTCCTCCCTGGACCAGATCGGCCCCCTGGCCAGGACGGCAGAGGACTGCGCCGCCGTTCTGGACGCCATTCAGGGAAAAGACCCCCGGGACGGCACCAGTCTGGACGTCCCCGCAGGGGGACTGCTGGCAGGGCTCACCGGAGATCTGACCGGCATGCGCATCGGCATCCCCACGGACTGCTTCGGTCAGGGTCTGGACAGCCAGGTCCGGGAAAAGGTACTGGCCGCCGCCGAGGTCTTAACATCCCGTGGAGCAGTGGCGGAGGAGTGCAGTCTCCCCATTATGGAGTACGTGGTCCCCGCCTACTATATCATTGCCGCCGCCGAGGCCAGCTCCAACCTGTCCCGGTTTGACGGCGTCAAGTACGGCTGGCGGGCAGAGGGCTATGCTGACCTGACCGATCTTTACAACAAGACCCGGACCCAGGGCTTCGGCACCGAGGTGAAGCGGCGCATCCTGCTGGGCACCTTCGTCCTCTCCTCCGGATATTATGACGCCTATTACCGCAAGGCCCTGCAGGTCAAGGCGGTGATCAAGTCCGCCTTTGACCGGGCCTTTGAGCGGTACGATCTGCTGCTCATGCCCACCGCTCCCGCCCCCGCTCCCCGGCTGGGCGAGAGTCTGAGCGACCCGTTGCAGATGTATCTCTCTGATATTTACACCGTCTCTGTCAACCTGGCGGGGCTGCCCGGCATCTCCCTGCCCTGCGGATTGAGTGCTGACGGGCTTCCCATCGGCGCTCAGCTGGTGGGGCCGGCGCTGGGAGAGCGAAATGTACTGAGCGCCGCCCACGCCTATCAGCAGGTGACAGACTGGCACACACTTGCTCCCGCAGAGAATGGAGGTGCGGAATAATGGAATGGGAAACTGTTATCGGTCTGGAGACCCATGTGGAGCTGGCCACCCGGACCAAAATTTTCTGCTCCTGCACTACCGAGTTCGGCGGGGCGGCCAACACCCACTGCTGTCCGGTGTGTACCGGCATGCCCGGCACTCTGCCGGTGTTGAACAAAAAGGTGCTGGAATACGCCGTCAAGACCAGTCTGGCTCTAAACTGTGAGGTCACCCGGTACAGCAAGTTCGACCGGAAGAACTACTTCTACCCCGACCTTCCCAAGGCATACCAGATCTCCCAGCTCTATCTCCCCATCGGCCGGGACGGCAAGGTTCCCATCAAGGTAGGCAGCGAGGAGAAGGTGATCCGCATTCACGAGCTGCATATGGAGGAGGACGCCGGCAAGCTGGTCCACGACAACTGGATCGACCAGACGAGGGCGGACTATAACCGCTGCGGCGTGCCGCTGGTGGAAATCGTCACCGAGCCGGACTTTCGCACAGCGGACGAGGTCATCGCTTATCTGGAAAAGCTCCGCTCCACCCTGACCTATCTGGGGGTGTCGGACTGCAAGATGCAGGAGGGCTCTCTCCGCTGCGATGTCAACCTGTCTGTCCGGCCGAAGGGTTCCAGTGAGTTCGGCACCCGGACGGAGATGAAGAACCTGAACTCCTTTAAAGCCATTGCCCGGGCCATCCGCTACGAGGCCCGCCGTCAGCAGGAGCTGATCGAGCTGGACCACAAGCGGGTGATTCAGGAGACCCGCCGCTGGGATGAGAACAAGGATGCCAGTTTTTCCATGCGCTCTAAGGAGAACGCCCAGGATTACCGCTACTTCCCTGAGCCGGACATCCCCCCTGTGGAGCTGAGCGAATCCTATCTGTCGGAAGTGAAGGCAGGCCTCCCGGAGATGGCGGAGGCGAAGCAGGCCCGGTATATCAGTGCGTTTGGCCTTCCCGCCTACGATGCGGGGCTGCTGACCGAGACCCGGGAGCTGGCAGACTTCTTTGAAGAGACGGTTGCACTGGGCGCCGACCCCAAGGAGACCGCCCACTGGATCATGGCGGATCTGCTGCGCCTGCTGAAGGAGCAGGGACTGGAGGTCAAGGAGATGCTCTTCGCTCCGGAGACGCTGGCGGCGATTATCCAGATGGTCGCGGACGGCAAGCTGAACCGGGGCACTGCCTCTAAGGTATTCGAGGCCGTCTTTGCCGAGAACGCCGACCCTGTGGCCTACGTGAAGGAGCACGGCCTGGAGCAGATCCAGGATACCGGGCTGGTGGAATCCACCGTTGCCGACATTCTGGCCGCCAACCCCGGTCAGGTGACCGAATACCGGGCAGGCAAGGAAAAGCTGTTCGGCTTCTTTGTGGGCCAGTGCATGAGGGCACTGAGGGGCAAGGCCGACCCCAAGGCCGTCAATGAGGTGCTGAAAAAGCAGTTGAAGGGGTAACCTTCCGAAAATATCGACGGGCGGCTAAGAGCCGCCCCTGCCCCGTCAATGGGTAATTTCCCATATAACGGGTAGGGGCGACCCTTGGTCGCCCGTTTTTTGTTTTAGATAGGCAGTCGTCGCCCCTCATCCACTATTGGCGGCCAATTGCCGCTCATGGCGGATGAGGCCGTCACACCACCTGAAACAGATAAAATTTCAAATACTCCGTCTCCGGCACGTTCCACAAGATGGGGTGATCCGGCCCCTGCTGTCTGGCCTCGATCTGCCG
>OMVL01000065.1 GCA_900314485.1 uncultured Eubacteriales bacterium | reverse complement strand
GAGCAAGGCCATGGCCGTGGCGGTGGTAAGCGGATATATCCGCCGCAATCCCTGCACGGGCGTGATCCTGCCCCGGATCGAAAGACACGAGGTCGAACCACTGACGGACGACCAGGTGGCACTGCTGCTGCAGATGGCCGAGCAGGACGAGGAATACGGTATCCTTCTGAAAGTGATCCTGCTGACCGGTGTCCGAAAGGCGGAAGCCCTGGGCATCACCTGGGACTGCGTGGACTTCCGGCGCGGGGTGATCCGCGTCAACAAGCAGCTGCAGAAGCGCCCTCTGCGCGACGGCGGTGTGATGTTTGCCTCCCTGAAAAATGGCAAAGGACGCATCCTGAAACCGGCACCCTACGTGATGGAGCTGATGCGAAAGCAATATAATCTGCAGATCCGGCAAAGGGAAGCTGCTTCCGCGGCCTGGAAGGGCTGGAACACGGAGGCAGAGCACCGGACCTCGCTGGCCTTCCTGACAGTCTTCGGAACGCCGCTGCAGCCCCAGACCACGTCCAACCAGACCACGTCCAACCATTTCAAGAAGCTCGCCGCAGAGATCGGCGCGCCGAACGCCAGAGTTCACGATCTGCGCCACACCTACGCGGTGCTTTCGCTGCAGAACGGGGACGACGTGAAGACGGTGCAAGGGAACCTCGGCCATGCCACGGCGGCCTTTACGCTGGACGTTTACGGCCATGTTTCCGATGCCATGAAGGCAGCCAGTGCCAGCCGGATGGAAGAATATGTGCGGCAGATCCCGGGCATTTGAAAGTACGACGCGTACCAAAAGCCCTCGATTTGTCTCACTGGTTAACCCTTTTTTCAACGCGGTAAGGGCACCCGTAAGGGCATGAAGAAACAAATAGCCGGCAAAAGGCCGGGAAAACAAAAGAAAATCGGCTTGAATCGTAACGATTCAAGCCGATATCTGGCAGCGGGAGAAGGATTCGAACCCTCACATACAGAGTCAGAGTCTGCTGTGCTACCCTTACACAATCCCGCTATATTTTCTTTCGTCTGACGACCTATATTATTATATCCATTTTCGCCCTCTTGTCAATAGTTTTGCGAGAAATATTTCCGCTGTAAGCGAAATTGCGGGACAGCCGATCCAACTGTCCCGCAATTTCGACGCCGTTCGCGCCGGGCCGCATCTGGCGGCGCCGATCCGACTGCACGGTTGTCGGTGAGGCGGGCAAAACTGCCCGGCCTGTTCTGATGGGGGTGCATCTCCCCACGCCATGATAGTAACATGACGGAATAAAAACGTCAAGCACTTTTCAAAAGTTTTTGCCGCAGACTAAGCTCAGTACCTGCGGATCAGTCCCACCACTTTGCCGAGAATGACTGCCTCGCTGCCGTCGATAGGCTCGTAATCATCGTTCTCCGGCAGCAGCCAGGTGTGGCCGCTGCGGCGGTCCAGCCGCTTACAGGTGGCATCGTCCCCAATGAGGGCGATGACGATCTCTCCGTTATAGGCGGTGCTCTGCTGGCGGACCACCACAAAATCGCCGGGCAGGATACCGGCCTTAATCATGCTCTCGCCCCGGATCCGCAGGGCAAAGTGCTCCCCGGAACGGCCGGCGGTGTCAAAGGGGAGATATTCCTCCACGCACTCTTCCGCCAAAATGGGAGCGCCGGCGGCCACGCTGCCCAGAAGGGGCACCTCGTTTATATGCTGGGCGCTGCCGGTGGCAGTGATGGCCCGGGTCTTGCCGGTGCCCCGGCTGATAGCGCCTGCCTCCTCCAGTGCCTTGAGATGAAAGTGGACGGTGGAGGGGCTTTTCAGCCCCACAGCCCCGGCAATCTCCCGGACAGAGGGGGGAAAGCCGTACTCTGCCTGGTAGGAGACGATGAAGTCGTAAATCTTTTGCTGTTGGGCGGTCAGTGTTTTCATATAATATCCCTCCCCTGACGCATACTCTGATTACAGTATATCACGCTCTGCGCCAAAATGCAAACATTTGTTCGATTTAATTTGGGCAGGAGAAGAAAAAACATAAAAACGAGCAAAACCCTATTGACAAACAGGGGCAACTGGGTTATACTTCCATTAACATACAGGAAAGGTGGGTTTCAAATGAAGGCCAAATCACAGTTCCGATGTTGCCGGGTACCGTGCCGCTGAGCGGCTCAGCCCCTGATCCGATTCCAAAAACGAACTGATTTATATATTAGGAGGAAATGACTATGAGTAACATTTATGCTTCCGCAGACCAGCTGATCGGCAAGACTCCTCTGCTGGAGTTGACCCATATTGAGAAGGAGCTGGGTCTTAAGGCCACCCTTCTGGCCAAGCTGGAGTACTTTAATCCCGCCGGCTCCGTCAAGGACCGTATCGCCAAGGCCATGATCGACGATGCTGAGGCTAAGGGTCTGCTGAAGGAGGGTTCAGTCATCATCGAGCCCACCTCCGGCAACACCGGCATCGGCCTTGCCTCTGTGGCCGCCGCCCGGGGCTACCGCATCATTATTGTCATGCCGGAGACCATGAGTGTGGAGCGCCGCCAGCTGATGAAGGCCTACGGCGCCGAGCTGGTGCTGACCGAGGGCGCCAAGGGCATGAAGGGCGCCATTGCCAAGGCCAACGAGCTGGCGCAGGAGATTCCGGGCAGCTTTATCCCCGGCCAGTTCATTAACCCCGCAAACCCTGCCGTCCACAAGGCCACTACCGGCCCGGAGATTTGGGCTGATACCGACGGCAAGGTTGACATCTTTGTGGCCGGCGTCGGCACCGGCGGCACGGTCACCGGCGTGGGCGAGTATCTCAAGAGCCAGAATCCCGCTGTCAAGGTGGTGGCTGTGGAGCCTGCCGGCTCTCCCGTGCTGAGCAAGGGCATCTCCGGTTCCCATAAGATTCAGGGCATCGGCGCAGGCTTTGTCCCCGACGTGCTGAACACCAAGATTTATGACGAGATCATTCCCGTCGCCAACGAGGATGCCTTCTCCACCGGCAAGAAGATCGGCAAGAGCGAGGGCGTTCTGGTGGGCATCTCCTCCGGCGCCGCCGTCTGGGCTGCCATCGAGCTGGCAAAGCGTCCCGAGAACGAGGGCAAGACCATTGTGGCCCTGCTTCCCGACACCGGCGACCGCTATCTCTCCACTGCACTGTTTGCGGACTAAAATTTTACAATCTCCCAATCTTCTCTTCATACCCAAAACCCCCGCAGCGAAAGCTGCGGGGGTTTTAGGGCGTTGCAGGGGCGCAAAAACGGGCGGTTACCTTTACGAACGACCCACTCTAAAAGCGAAATGCCCTGCGGCATTGCCGCAGGACGTAATTCGTACAAAGTTTAAATTTTCCCGTCCTTCACCAGCGCATAGGTGCGCAGCACTCCGATCTGGGTCTTGGCGTCGGGCAGCTCGCCCCGCAGCGCCATTTGGTAGGCCTCCTCCAGCGGGATCTTCAAAACCTCCAGAAACTCGTCCTCGTCCAGATCCATCTCGCACGCTCCGCTGATCCGGCAGGCCCAGAGCCGCAGAATTTCGCCGCAGTAGCCGGGGGAGGGGTAGATTTCTCCCAGATAGGTGTATGTCTCGGCAAATGTGCCCGTCTCCTCCCGCTGTTCCCGTTTCATGGCCTCAAAGGGATCCTCCCCCGGCTCCAGCTTGCCGGCGGGCAGCTCCAGCATCTCCTGCATATAGGGATAGCGGAACTGGCGGACGAAGAGCAGCTCACCTTCGTCCGTGAGCGCCGCCACCGTCACGCCGCCGGGATGCTCCACCACCTCACGGCCGGCAATTTTTCCGTCTGGCAGCCGGGCCTGATCCAGCCGAACCTTGATAATACGCCCCTTAAATTTGTATTCACAGGAGACCTGCTCTTCTCTCAAATCCATATTGACCGCTCCCATCTCAAAAAATTCTGGACAGTTATTTTCTCTACTATTATAATGAGTGTCAGGCAATAAGACAAGGTTTTCTTCCGAGGAGTGAACGATATGCAGCAGCTCTCCCGCCGCACGGCGGATTTTACCGATTCCGTCATCCGGCGTATGACCCGCATCTCCAACCGCTACGGGGCGGTGAATCTGTCTCAGGGCTTTCCCGATTTTGACCCGCCCAAGGAGATTTTAGACCGTCTGGCAGAGGTGGCCCATGAGGACTTCCACCAGTACTCCATCACCTGGGGCGCCCAGAACTTCCGGGAGGCGCTGGCGGCAAAGCAGTCCCGCTATGTGGGACGTACCATCGACCCCAACTCCGAGATCGTCACCACCTGCGGCAGCACCGAGGCCATGATGGCTGCGATGATGACAGTGACCAACCCCGGGGACAAGGTGGTCATTTTCTCTCCGTTCTACGAAAATTACGGGGCAGACACGATCCTGTCCGGCGCAGAGCCCATCTATGTGCCGCTGGTGCCGCCTGCCTTTGACTTCGATCCTGCCGTTCTGGAGGACGCCTTCCGGCAGCACCCTAAGGCGTTGGTGCTCTGCAATCCCTCCAATCCCTGCGGCAAGGTGTTTACCCGCAAGGAGCTGGAGTACATCGCCACGCTGGCGGCGAAATATGATACCTATGTCATCACCGATGAGGTCTATGAGCACATTGTCTACGCCCCTCACGTCCACACCTATTTTGCTACCCTTCCCGGCATGTGGGAGCGGACGATCTCCTGCAGCTCCCTCTCCAAGACCTACTCCATCACCGGCTGGCGATTGGGCTATACCATCGCTCCGGCGGAGATTACCGAGCGCATCAAGAAGGTGCATGACTTCCTGACGGTAGGGGCTGCCGCCCCCTTACAGGAGGCGGTGATTCCCGGACTGCGGTTCGGGCAGGACTATTACGATGAATTGCGCTCCAAGTACGCCCGCAAACGGGAGTTGTTTTGCAGAGGGCTGGACGACATTGGACTGACCCATAACGTGCCGGAGGGCGCTTACTACATTATGATGGACATCTCTGAGTTTGGCTATGACAACGACCTGGAATTTTGTGAGGCGCTGGCGGAAAAAGTTGGGGTGGGGGCTGTTCCGGGTTCCAGCTTCTTCCGAGAGCCGGTGAATCACCTCATTCGGTTCCACTTTGCCAAAAAGGATGAGACGCTGAACGAGGCGCTGAACCGACTGGAGGGGATTCGGCGCAAAATGACGGTGAAATGAGCTGCGCCGGGGGACATTTTGTGCGCCCGCTGTTCCCCGCAAACACATTGCAAAATATTCTGCCCCAAACAGTTGACACTCGTGCGAAAATGTGCTATATTATCTCTTGCGTCCGACACCAGAGATATGCACGAGTGGTGGAATTGGTAGACTCGCTGGCTTCAGGTGCCAGTGCTCTTTGCGGGCGTGCGGGTTCGACTCCCGCCTCGTGCATCAGCCCCCGAATTTTGATTCGGGGGCTTTTGTTACGTTCTCAGGCGCTTATTACGAATATTTACGGTATTTGCTCCCGGAAGATTCGCTCCCGGGAGCTTTGTTTTGCCGAAAAATCGGTTTGACCCTTATTTTGACCCTTAAGAGGATGAAAATGCTCCCCATGTCAAGGACAAAATAAGCTGACCCATTCAATCAGGCGTGGATACTTACCTGTGGTGAGG
>OMVL01000069.1 GCA_900314485.1 uncultured Eubacteriales bacterium | reverse complement strand
CTGATGGACTTCCGCTACCGCCGGAAATACGCCGCTGAAAACGGCTCTGACGGCTCCGGCGCCCGCTGTACCGGAAAGGACGGGGAGAGCCTGACCATCAAAGTGCCCACCGGCACCATCATCCGGGACGCCGAGACAGGCGAGGTCATCCGGGATATGTCCGACGGTAAGCCCTTCGTGCTGGCCCGGGGCGGCCGGGGCGGCTGGGGCAACCAGCACTTTGCAACCCCCACCCGGCAGGTACCCCGCTTTGCCAAGCCGGGTCTCCCCGGGGAGACAAAGGAGGTCATTCTGGAGCTGAAGCTGCTGGCAGACGTGGGACTGGTGGGTTTCCCCAACGTGGGCAAGTCCACCCTGCTCTCCGTCGTCTCCAAAGCCCATCCCAAGATCGCCAACTACCACTTCACCACCCTTATGCCCAATCTGGGCGTCGTCTGGGTGGAAGAGGGCGTCAGCTTTGTTATGGCGGACATCCCCGGCATCATCGAGGGCGCCAGCGAGGGAGCAGGTCTGGGCTATGACTTTTTGCGGCACATCGACCGCTGCCGTCTGCTGGTGCATCTGGTGGATGTCTCCGGCAGCGAGGGCAGAGACCCCATCGCCGACTTTGACGCCATCTGCGAGGAGCTGAAGCAGTACTCTCCCGAGCTTGCCACCCGGCCCATGCTGGTCGCCGCCAACAAGTGCGACCTCTGCTACGACCGGGAGCAGGTAGAGGCGTTCAAGGCCTATGTAGAGGGCAAGGGCTTCCCCTGCTTTGAGATCTCCGCCGCCGCCCATCAGGGCGTGAAGGAATTGGTCTGGGCAGTCGCTCAGAAGTTAGAGGAACTGCCCCCAGTTAAATACTACGAGCCGGAGTACGTGGAAAAGCCCAAAGAGGTCACAGTGGACGCCTCTGTGCCCGCCGAGATCTGGGAGCACGACGGCATCTGGTACGCCGAGGCCCCCTGGCTGGATCAGCTCATGGAGTACGTCAATTTTGACGACTACGAGAGCCGGAACTGGTTTGACCAAAAGCTGCGAGCCTCCGGACTCTTTGAGCAGATGGAGGCCCAGGGGATCCAGGACGGGGATACCGTGGATCTGTACGGGTTGCAGTTTGAGTATCAGAGATAAAACCCGCAACTTTGATAGGAAAATCTTTGCCACAGGGCTTGACAACAGCATCCCATTGGGATTAAATAGAGTCAGCTTATTCGAAAGGAACGGTTCCTATGGAAATCACAAAAGAAACCACCATGGGCCAGATGCTGGAGTATGATCCCGGTATCGCCTATATTCTGATGCAGTGCGGCATGCACTGCGTGGGCTGCCCCTCCTCTGTGGGCGAATCTCTGGAGGAAGCCTGCATGGTCCACGGTCTGGATGCCGATGAGGTCATGGAGTATATCCAGAAATACCTGACCTACCGCAAAGCCCAGGAAGAGGAGAAGGCAAATGGTTAAGACCATCCTCAAGGTAGACGGCATGGCCTGCTCCATGTGCGAGGCGCATTTGAATGACAGCATTCGCAAAGCCTTCCCAGAGATCAAGAAGGTCACTTCCTCTCACTCGAAGGGGGAGACCGTGATCGTCAGTGATGCCGAACTGGACGCCAACGCCATCCGTGCCGCCGTGGATCCCACCGGGTACAAGGTGCTGAATGTCAAAAACGAACCCTATCAGAAGAAGGGGCTGTTTGGTCTGTTCGGCTAAACAACCAAATTCGCAAAAACTTGGGCCTCCGCCAAACGGCGGAGGCCCTTTTGCTATGGATCTGACGGGCTTTGCCCTACAAAAAGCTTTTAAAGCTTTTTATCAGATATTAGTATGATACCGGAATGTAAACAACTTACAGTCTTACTGTTTCCGCTTGCGCTTGTAGAGCACTACCGCAGTGGCTGCTGCGCCGCCGGAGACGGCCAGCACTGCGACCCACAGGCCGATGTTGCTCTGATCGCCCGTCTTAGGCGTCTTGCCGGTCTTGGGCGGCGTGTATGTCTTTGTGGGCGTTCCGGGTTCGTCCGGCACATCCGGGGTCGGCTCGTCGGGCACATCGGGCGTCGGTTCGTCCGGCACATCGGGCGTCGGTTCGTCCGGCACATCCGGCGTCGGCTCGTCCGGCACTTCCGGCGTCGGTTCGTCCGGCACTTCGGGAGTCGGCTCGTCGGGCACTTCCGGAACGTGACTGTTCGTCACCGTGTAGTCGTAGCCGTCGTGCTCAATCGTGGCGGTATAGCCATCCATCTCTTCTTCCACCACACGGTATTCCAGCTTCTTGCCGTTTTCGTTGTAGAGCGGCAGATTCGTCCACTGGACGGTCAGGTCATCGCCGGTGGCGTCCTTGGAGACGGTCTTGGCGCTGCCAGCCACGTCGGTGAAGCTCTTGCCGTCGGTGCTCTGCTGAACTTTCAGGACAGCGTCCTGTCTGCTGCCGTCCTTGTTATCCTCGTCATCCCACACCTTGGTGGCATTGACCGCCACCTGAGGCAGGTTGAAGGAGATGGACAGGTCGGACAGCGTGCCGCCGCGCTCCAGATAGAACAGCTGGAAGGTGTGGTCGGTGCCGCCTGCCCATGCGCCGGAGCCGGTGGTTGCGGAGGAGGCGGGAATGCCGGGATAGCTTCCGGCATAGCCGTCAAGCACTTCGGCCAGCGGCTTTGTGACGCCGTTGACGGTGTAGGTGCCCTTGGTGAAGTTGATCTCACCGGAGAGCGCCTCGTGGATGCCGCCCAGATCGAGAACCAGCTTGCCGTCCACGAACATCCAGATGTCGTCGTCGCCGCTGATGGAGAAGACCATGTCGTGGCCGTTGATCGTACCGTCATAGGGTACGGTGAACTGGTGCTCCATGGAGAGGCCGAAGTGGTAGTCCAGCTCGTTCTCCTTGCGGAGGAGGGTGGTGCCGTCATTGGAGATACCCACAGACTGATAGGTATCGCCGTAATAGTTGGTGTCGCCGAAGCGGTCAAACGGGAAGAAGCCCGCCGCTCTGTCGCCCCAGACGTCATAGGCGTTGGTAGAGGGCACCGTGTTGCCGTTCTCGTCCTGCTTCGTGTCGGTATAGACGCCGCCCAGACCCAGGCCCTTGTCATACTGGACAACGGTGCCGCCTTCCAGCTGGGCATGGTGC
>OMVL01000067.1 GCA_900314485.1 uncultured Eubacteriales bacterium | reverse complement strand
CCGTCCACATAGGTGGATTTCAATTTGGCAAGCTGCCGGTAGTCCAGAATCTGCCCGATGATGGGGTGGTAGGGCTTCAGCTTTTCCAACACCTCGGCGTTGGTGGAGTAGCCCCGTTTGGTCTTTTTGACGGCGGGCAGCTTTAAGTCGTCAAAGAGGACAGCGCCCAACTGCTGGGTGGAGTTGATGTTGAACTCCCTGCCCGCCAGCTCGTAGATGGCCTTTTGGGCTTTGTCGATGTTTTCCGAGAGCATCTCGCCAAAGGAAACCAGCGCTTTTTTGTCCACCAGCACCCCCGCCTGCTCCATCTCCGCCAGCACCGGGCAGAGGGGCAGGTCGATGTCGGTCAGGACGTTCAGCAGGCCGTACTGTTCCAAAAGGGGCTTGAAGTGCTCGTAAAGCGCTTCGATCCATGCGTTGTCCTCATACCACGCCGTCCGGGCTTGCAGATCGTCGGAGAGGGCGGTAAAGGCATCCTCCGCTTTGTAGGCGGCATTCGCCTCCCGCTCTGTCTTGAAGTAGCGGAGGGTCAGCTTGTCCAACTCGTAGCTGCCTGCTGTGGGGTCAAGGAGATAGGCGGCAAGCTCCGTATCAAAGACAAAGCCCTCGGTAGGCAGCCCCTCAGCCACCAGTGCCTCACAGATCGTCTTGACCCCGTGGGCGACCTTCTTGACGTTCTTGGAGAACAGCCGCCGCAAAAAGACGTTGTAGTCCCCCTCATAGCGGCTCTGGCGCACATCGTAGAGCCAGCCCTGCCCGTCCGATTCCAAACTGACGGTGACACCGTCCAGACTGGGCAGGGGCAGAACGGTCACATGGTCGGCATTTTCCCACTTTGGCCAGATATCCGCCATCTGGTTTTCCGACAGCACGCTTACGCCCTCTACCCGGAACTCCACCTCTTCCGTCTCTGCCGCGTCCCGCTGGGGCGGGGTCAGACCATAGCGCCCAATCAGCTTGGCAAATTCCAGCTTTAAAAAGAGTGCGTAAAGGGCATCGTTATCCACCGGGCGGCGCAGGGCGTCCTCCGGCTTGAAGTCAATGGGGGCGTCACAGCGGATGGTGGCAAGGTCGTAGGACAGCTTTGCCATCTCTCTCCCCTCGTCCAATTTTTTGCGCATGGCAGGCTTTAACTCAACATTGTCAAAGTCGGCGTAGATCGCCTCCATAGAGCCGTACTTCTGGATCAGCCCCATGGCGGTTTTCTCTCCCACGCCCTTGACGCCGGGGATATTGTCGGAGGAATCCCCCATCAGGCTTTTCAGGTCGATCATGTGGATGGGGTCAAAGCCGTACGCCTCCCGGAAGGAGTCGGGGGTCATGTCCTTCGTGGTAGTCTGCCCCATGCGGGTGGAAACCAACTTTACTTTCGTGTGGTCGGTGATGAGCTGGAGGGAGTCCTTATCTCCGGTGACAATGGCGCACTCCCAGCCGGCGGCCTCGCATTTCCGGGAGATAGTGCCCAGAAGGTCGTCCGCCTCCCAGCCCTCCAACTGGTAGCGGGGAATATTCATGGCGTCCAGCACCTCTTTGAGCACCGGCATCTGCATGGCCAGCTCCTCCGGCATGCCGTGGCGGGTGGCCTTGTAGCCGTCATAGGCCAGATGGCGGAAGGTGGGCGCCTTCAGGTCAAAGGTGACGCAAAGAGCATCGGGCTGCTCCTCGTCCACAAGGCGCTGAAGAATGGTGAGAAAGCCGTAAACGGCGTTGGTATAAAGGCCATCCTGCGTGCTGAGCAGACGAATGCCGTAAAATGCCCGGTTGACGATGGAGTTGCCGTCCAGGACCATCAGTTTCATGGTGTGTTCCCCTTTTCCGAAAGAAGTATACAGATAGATGTATTATAGCACTCTTTGGCAGAAATGACTACACCTTGCATTTTTTCCTAAAAAGCGGCATTTCACGCTGTCAGCGGCTACAAAATATATCTTGACAGCCTGAAAACAATGTGTTACAATTTGGTAACAGTTAGTTTTTAGGAGGTAACAAAATGGCCGATCAGAACAAGCTCCCTCTGGAATACAAGGGCTTTCCCCTTAACCGTAAAGACAATGTGATCTACTACGGCAATCTGTCCGATCCCTATATCATTCTGCTCCAGGTGACCAGCAGCATCCCCGTGGACGCTGACATGACCATGGCCACCAAGGTCTCTATCCAGCTGCAGCACACCGATCCCAGCATGTCCGGCCGCAGCAAGGTGGTCCGCTCCAGCGAAAAGAACAGCCTGTATGCCGCCATGGATCTGGCCCACATCTGGCTGACCCGGGCGCTTTCTGCCCGCTGAGGAGCACAGAATACCCGTCCCTTCCAGCTGACATTTACGGAGGTCTTATGTTTCCTGTACGAAAGTTCTTCACCCGACTGCTGCTGACCGTGGGTACTGTGGCACTTTGCACCACTGCCGCTTTGGCTGCCGAGGGTTCCTCTGTCCCCTATCGGGCCAGCGTCATGGCGGATTCCGCCGTACTGCTGGAGTCCGCCGATGCCGGGGCAGAGACCGTCGCCACTCTGGCGCAGGGGGATACGCTGGTACTGCTCTCCAACGAGAGTACCGGCTTTCAGCCTGCCGCCTGGGAGGCAGGAGAAGAAGTGTATACCGGCTATGTGGACATGAGCGCCGTCAAAGCCCAGTCCTTGGGCACCGCTACTGTCCTGACAGAGGAGGCTCATCTGCTCGACAGGGCAGACAGCGAAGCTCCGGTCCTGCTCACTCTGGCTCAGGGAGATACCTTCCAGATCCTGGGCTATGACGGCAGCTGGTACTTTGTCCGGGCAAACGGCACGGAGGGTTTTCTCCCCGTCACTGCGGTAAATGCTGACGTCACCACCACCAGCAAGCTGAATCTCCGCTCTGAGCCTGACAAGGACGGTGAGATTTTGGACGTGGTGCCCCGGGACACCGAGCTCTCGCCCGATGGTTCTGACGGTGAGTGGTTCGAGGTGTCCTATGATGGACAGACCGGCTACATCTCCAGCAACTATGTGACGGCTCAGGACGAGTACATTGTAGACGACCCCTCCGTATCTGACGGCGAGGCCGTGGTGGCCTTTGCCGAGCAGTATCTGGGCAACCGATACGTCTGGGGCGGCACCAGCCTGGAAAACGGCTGCGACTGCTCCGGCTTCGTGATGCAGGTCTACTCCAACTTCGGCGTCAGTCTGCCCCACAGCTCCTCCGGGATCCGCAGCTACGGCACCCGGGTCTCCTACGAGGAAATGCAGCCCGGCGATGTGGTCTGCTACAGCGGGCATGTGGGCATCTACGCCGGTGATGGGCAGATCATTAATGCACTGAACAGCCGCATGGGTATCTGCTACACCAATGTCAACTACACCTCCATTGTCTGTATTTGTCGGATGCTGTAAAAAGATTTGAAAAACGCCTGCGTCTCAGGGGCTTTCCCTTTGACGCAGGCGTTTTATCTTGCTCAAATCAGGCCAGTGCGGTCTCCAGCCGGCTGCGGATGGCCTTGAGGAAGTCCAGAGAGTTCACCTTCCGGGCCGGCTCCTCTCCCTCCCACATGGCGCAGAGGTCACCGGTCATAACGCCGGATTCGATGGTGTCAATGGTGGCCTTTTCCAGTGCGTCGGCGTAGGCGGCAAGCTCGCTGATGCCGTCCAGCTCACCCCGCTTGCGGAGGGCGCCGGACCAGGCGAAGAGGGTTGCCACCGGGTTGGTGGAGGTCTCCTCCCCCTTCAGATACTTGTAGTAGTGGCGGGTGACGGTGCCGTGGGCGGCCTCGTACTCATAGTTGCCGTCGGGAGAGACGAGGACAGAGGTCATCATGGCCAGGGAGCCGAAGGCAGTGGAGACCATGTCGCTCATCACATCGCCGTCATAGTTCTTGCAGGCCCAGATAAAGCCGCCCTTGGACCGGATGACCCGGGCAACAGCGTCGTCAATCAGGGTGTAGAAGTAGGTAATGCCCAGCTTTTCGAACTCCGCCTTGTACTCCTCGTCGTAGATCTCCTGGAAGATGTCCTTAAAGGTATGGTCATACTGCTTGGAGATGGTGTCCTTGGTGGAAAACCACAGGTCCTGCTTGGTGGAGATGGCATATTTGAAGCAGGAATGGGCAAAGGACTTAATCGAGGAGTCCTTATTAAACTGGCCCTGAATGACGCCGGGACACTCGAAGTC
>OMVL01000068.1 GCA_900314485.1 uncultured Eubacteriales bacterium | reverse complement strand
ACGGTACGGTGCGCTATTGTCCACAAAGGCATCATAAGCAAACCTCGCTCCGAGCCTGAATCCTGCAATAAACCTATCAAGTTCCGTTTCGCTCAACACGATATTTGATGCGTTAGCAAATGCAAGAAAGGTTTTCTTCTCATCTCCAGATAGCTTCTCTGTCAGAGTTTGCTCACAGCTTGACAGAATTGACATTTGATTTTGAATGAAGCTGTCATTTTCAAAACTTCGTGCCTGCGGTTCAATGTTGCCCAAATACAGTTCTTTGATGATGTTTTTCATTGTATTACCTCCGTTTCAATTTGATGATTTTATTGTACACGGAGATTGCAGAAAAATCGAATGTGTGGATTTGTTTTTTAAAAGAAAAGAGCCGAGAAATCTCAGCTCAAATCCTTAATGCTACTCTCGTATTCAGTTTTATCCTTTAGAACACGTCGCTTCCGGGGCGCGCTTTTGTGTCCGGCGCAGTGTCAGTCGATATCAGGTCAGCGTCTCCTCCCACTGCTTCTCCTTGAAGCCGATGAGCACATTACCATCCGTGATAAGCAGGGGGCGCTTGACCAGCATGCCGTCAGAGGCCAGCAGGTTGAGCATCTCCTCTTCGGTCATGTTGGGCAGTTTATCCTTCATCTCCTCTTCGGTCATGTTGGGCAGTTTATCCTTCAGCTCGTACTCACGATAGAGCATGCCGCTGGTGTTAAAAAATTTGCGCAGGGGCTGGCCGCTCTGGTCGTGCCAAGCCTTCAGCTCCTCAGCAGTGGGATTCTGCTCCTTGATGTTGCGGTCTTCGTAAGCGACACCGTGGTCGTCCAGCCACTTCTTTGCCTTTTTGCAGGTGGTACACTTGGGGTATTCCAAAAAGATCATGCGCTCTCCCTCTTTCTTTTGTGATAGTGGTCATCATGTGACCTTTTGGAATATTTTTCGGATATTTAGTAAAATATACTTGACACTCTGCCATAGAAGTGCTATACTTCCCTCATCAACCGAAAGGAGCTGTTCTTTATGAATCTTGATTACTATGCAATCGGTCTTTCTGTGGGAGTGGTGTTCGCCGTCCTGCTGTGTGCCATTCTCCGTCTTGTGCAGAAGCGGAAGGATGGCAACTGCCAGAAGGAAGAATACGACGAGCGGCAGATCATTGCCCGTGGCGTGGCCTATCGAAACGGCATGTTTGCCATGTTTATCTATAACGCCATTTATGCCGTGCTGGATCTGTCCGAGATCGTCTGGTGCGAGACCTTTGTGGGGCTGTCTATCGGCGTTATGGTCGGCGCGGCAGTGTATTCCATCACTGCCATTCGGAGGGACTCATTGTAGATGGAAAGCTGGCCACCAGCAGTATCAGCATTATGGTCGCCGTCCTCTGGTTGGCAGTCCTTGTAACGCAGATCATTCACAATCGCCGCAACGCAGCGGAATTGACGGAGGACGAGGAGTGAAAAACCTGAAGCTGAAATCCGCCCGGGCGGCAAAGGACTTGTCCCAGCAGGCGTTGGCGGATGCGGTGGGGGTCTCCCGGCAGACCATCAACGCCATTGAAAAGGGGGACTACAACCCCACCATCCGGCTGTGCATCGCCATCTGCAAGCTGCTGGACAAGACGCTGGACGAGCTGTTCTGGGAGGGGTAAGCCCTCTCCCCTGCCGGACATGCAAAATCCCTCCGGAAACCGCAACGGTTTCCGGAGGGATGTGTTTTATGGGTTTGGCGATCTTACTTGATCATGGAAGCGACAAGCGGGTGAACTTGACGACCTCGATCTTGCCGCCCAGCTGCTTGGCGACAGCCTTGACGTGCTCATCGACGGTGGTCTTGTTCTCCTTGACGTAAGCCTGGTTCAGCAGGCAGACCTCAGCGAAGAAGTTGTTCATACGGCCCTTGACCTTGTTCTCAGCGATCATCTGACGCTTGGCCTCGGGGATCTTGGTGTTGGCAGCGCCCTCTTCCAGCGCCTTGGCCAGCTGGACGGCCTTCTCCTTCTCCACTTCCTCCGCGGGAACCTCAGCGGAGGAGACATAGGCAGGGCTCATAGCGGCGATCTGCATGGCCAGGTCCTTGCCCAGCTCCACAACAGCGGCCTTGTCCTCAATGCCCTCAGCCTTCAGGTTGACCAGAACGCCGATCTTGCCGTTCATGTGGACATAGGGAACATTGATGCCATCGGCATAGCGGACGAAGCGGCGGATCTGGATGTTCTCGCCGATGGCCAGAACCTTGTCGGCGGTGACAGCGTCCACGGTACGGTCGGTGCCGGGATAGGTGGCGGCCTTCAGGGCCTCCACATCGGCAGGATCCTGCTCGGCGACGACGGTAGCTACGTCACGGACGAACTCCTGGAAGGTGGCGTTCTTGGCGACGAAGTCGGTCTGGGAGTTGACCTCGATGACAGCGCCCACGCCGCTGTCAATGACAGTAGCATAGCTCACGCCCTCAGCGGCGACCTTGCCGGCCTTCTTGGTCTGGGCAGCCAGGCCCTTCTCACGCAGCCAGTCGATTGCCTTGTCCTTATCGCCGTCAGCGGCGACCAGTGCCTTCTTGCAGTCCATCATACCAACGCCGGTCAGCTCACGGAGCTCCTTGACCAGCTGTGCAGTAATTGCAGCCATGGAAAATACCTCCTGTAATCGTAGTTCAGTTCGTTGAAATTACTCAGCGTCAGCCTCAGCGGCCTCTTCGGCGGCATCGGTGCCCTGCTTGCCCTCGATGACGGCGTTAGCGATCACGCCGGAGATCAGGCGGATGGCGCGAATGGCGTCGTCGTTGCCGGGGATGGGGTAATCAGCCTCGTCGGGATCGCAGTTGGTGTCCACGATGGCCACAACAGGAATGCCCAGCTTGTGAGCCTCAGCGATGGCGTTGTGCTCCTTGCGGGGATCGACCACGAAGATAGCGCCGGGAAGCTGACGCATCTCCTTGACGCCGCCCAGGTACTTCTCCAGCTTTGCCATCTCGTGCAGCAGCTTGATGACTTCCTTCTTGGGCAGCATGTCAAAAGTGCCGTCCTCCTGCATCTTCTTCAGCTGGCTCAGACGGTCCACACGGGTGCGCATGGTCTTAAAGTTGGTCAGCATACCGCCCAGCCAGCGGGAGTTGACATAATACATACCACTGCGGGCGGACTCCTCACGGATGGCGTCCTGAGCCTGCTTCTTGGTGCCGACGAAGAGAACGCTCTTGCCCTCAGCGGCGACATCCTTCACGAAGGAGTAAGCCTCCTCCAGCTTCTTCACGGTCTTCTGCAGGTCGATGATATAGATGCCATTACGCTCGGTATAGATATAAGTGGCCATCTTGGGGTTCCACCGACGGGTCTGGTGGCCGAAGTGAACGCCGGCCTCCAGGAGCTGCTTCATAGATACGACTGCCATGGATAAATTCCTCCTAAAAATTTGTTGTTACCTCCACCCGGTTCATCTCTTATGTCCACCGTCAGGCATCTGCCTGACAGCAACAGGGCATAAGATCCCCCTGGTGTGCGTAATCCTGAACTACTATACTATATTCTTTTCCGGATTGCAAGAATTTTTTCCGCATTTCCTGTTATTTTTTCCGTTTCACGCCAAATACAGTCTTGCCAAGCTGCATCCTTTGGGTACACGGGGCAGTTTTCCATACAAATATAAAATTCCCTGTAAATATGGTTGCATTATAATCGGGCCACTGTTATAATGGAACTAACTCGTCAGAAAAAGCTTTTACATATTGCTTTTTTAGGCATTATATCTGATTCTTCGAAAGGAGGCATCCCCTATGTCTGTGATTACTTCCATTGGCGAGATTCTCATTGATTTGACTCAGACCGGCACCACCGAGAACGGCGTGCCGGAATTTGCAGCTTACCCCGGCGGCGGTCCTGCCAATCTTGCAGTAGCGGCGGCCCGGCTCGGTGCGGATACCGCTTTTATCGGCAAAGTCGGCAACGACAGCTTTGGCGATCTGCTCCGGAGAACGTTGGTGGAAAACAATGTAAATGCCGACCATCTTTATACCGATCCCACAGAAAACACGACGGTGGCCGTCGTCTCTCTGGACGAACAGGGCGAGCGCTCCTTTATCTTCTACCGCTCTCCCGGCGCTGATTCTCTCCTGACCCAGGAAGAGGCGATTGCCGGGCTGGCCGGGCGGCCAAAGCTATTCCACTTCGGCTCGGTCACACTGACCAAGGAACCCGCCTATTCCGCAATTCCCATGGCGGTCTCCATGGCCCGGCGTATGGGCGCACTGGTCACCTTCAATCCAAATTACCGGGAAAACCTCTGGCCCAGCCCCGCCGATGCCGCCTACCGCATTAAGCAGGCCCTCCCTCTTTGCGACATTCTCAAAATCGACAGCACAGAGTTGGAGCTGCTCACCGGCACCAAGGATCTGGAGCGGGGCACTGCCGAGCTTGCAAAGTATGGTATTCTGCTCGTTCTGGTGACACTGGGCGCAGACGGCGCTTTCTACCGGTATCGGAATAAGACCGGCCATGTGCCGACAATTCCCTGCAAGGTAGTCGATTCCAACGGCGCAGGAGACTCTTTTTTTGGTGCGGTATTGGTAAAGCTGTCTGAGTTGGATCTGAGCAAGCCTGTCTCCATCGAAAAACTGGAAGAGATCATTACCTTTGCAAACAAGATGGCCTCTATTACCATCAGCCGCAGCGGCGCCATTCCCGCCATGCCGACGCTGGCAGAGGTCGAGGGAACGGAATAAACGTACTACCGCAAAGCCGGACGTGGGAATCAACATTCCTTCGTCCGGCTTTTTGACAGCAAACGCCCCTCCGGTCTCCCGGAGGGGCGTTGTGATTATGATGCAATCAATGGCAGCGGCGGCTGCAATGGGCGCAGTTGCCGCCGCAGGGGGCGGAGGTCATCTCGCCCTCCAGATGCGCCTCTTTCATGGCGGAGGCACAGTAGGCGCAGCCGCCCTTCTTCATTTCCTTCGCCGTGGAGCGGAAGGCCAGAACAAAGATGACTGCCAGAATCACTGCAACAACGAACGTTCCCATGGTCAAACGCTCCTTTCGGGAAAATCGATTTGGTCAATCAGGCCTTGACCGCCCGATCGGGCAGGCGCTCACCCTCAGGCTTGTAGCCGGGACGAGCCAGCAGATAGATGCCCAGAGCCACCAGAGCGATGGCAACGATGGTCCAGAAGCCGAAG
>OMVL01000070.1 GCA_900314485.1 uncultured Eubacteriales bacterium | reverse complement strand
GCCTGCCGTGCCGCCCGATAAAGCCGGTGCTCCAGACCTTCCGAGCAGTCGGGAAGGGCGGCAAAGTCCGCCTCCGTCATCTGGCGGAGCCGGTAGAGGACAGCCCGCTCACAGCGACCGAGGTCGGCAGGCGCCCGCCCGGCGTCCCACTCCCGTTTCAGGATGGGCCGGGCAGGCTCCGGGAGCAGGGCCGCCGCTGCGTCACAGTCGCCGTTTAACAGAAGCTGCCGGATGGCGGAGGCCGAGGCAAAGCCGTTATCCGCCCCGTTGGCATTGTGGGCAGGCCCGGTACGCCTGACCGTTTTCAAGGTCATGTTCAGGCCAAAATGAGCAATGGCCTCCAAATAGGAGACTGCCAGCAGATCATTGGGCTGAGCCAGGACACCGGCTGTCTCCTCCCCCGACAGCGCCGCCACTGCGCTCTGCCGGGCGGAGGCGAAGCTGACCCCGGAGGAAAGCCGCTTTTTCAGCTCCCCGTGATACGCCTCCGTGCGCAGGCAGTCCGCCGCCTTTTGCAGCAGCTCCTCGCTGCCGCACTCGCTGCCGCAGACAACGGTGTCTGCGACCCCCGCCAGCACCGCAACGCCTCCTCTGGCAAACCCCTCCGCCGAGGAGATCGCCCACGGGAGCGGCAGTTCCAATACCAGATCCGCCCCGCACTTCAGCGCCATTTCCGCCCTTGCGTGGGGGTCAAGGGCGGCGGGACAGCCCCGCTGGGTAAAATGCCCGCTCATGGTGACGACAATGGGTGCGCCGGGAAACTGCTCTCTTGCCTTTTGGATCAGATACTCATGTCCCCGGTGAAAGGGATCGAACTCCGCTATAATGCCCACAGTATGCCCTGACATTTTGACCCCTCCCCCCGGAAAAATTTTGCAATCGCAGTTGTTCTCACTTTGGTTTTGTACTAAAATAGCAGTATCTATTATACCGTCTGATGTTCCGCAGCGCAAGCGGTGTCAGGCGGTGTCAAAGGAGAACAGCGATTATGAATATTCTGGTCATCAACGCAGGCAGTTCCTCTCTGAAATATCAGCTCCTCGACCCGGAGACCGGGAGACTCCTGGCCAAGGGTCTGTGCGAGCGCATCGGCATTGACGGCAAGTTCACCTATAAGCCCCAGATCGAGGGCAAGGCAGAGCAAAAAGCCATTGACATCCCCATGCCCACTCACTCCGAGGCGATCGGGGCAGTTCTGAACGCTCTGGTGGATAAGGACAACGGCGTTCTCTCCTCCATGAGCGAAATTGACGCTGTGGGACACCGTGTGGTCCACGGCGGCGAGCGCTTTGCCTCTTCCGTCCTGCTGACCGAGGATGTCATCAAGGCCATTGAGGCCTGCAATCCCCTGGCCCCGCTCCACAATCCCGCCAACCTCATCGGCATCAGCGCCTGCACTGACGTTCTGGGGAAGGAAACCCCTCAGGTCGCCGTGTTCGACACCGCCTTCCACCAGACCATGCCGCCCGTGGCCTATACCTACCCCATCCCCTACGAGTATTACGAGCAGGACAAGGTGCGCCGCTACGGCTTCCACGGCACCTCTCACCGCTTCGTCTCCCAGCGGGTGGCCGCTATGCTGGGAAGGCCGATTGAGGAGTTGAAGGTCATTACCTGCCATCTGGGCAACGGTTCCTCCATTGCAGCCATCCAGGGCGGCAAGTGCGTGGACACCACCATGGGTCTCACGCCGCTGGCGGGCCTGCCTATGGGTACTCGTGCCGGTGATATGGACGCAGGCGTGATGGAATTCCTCATGAACAAGTACGATCTCTCCATCAAAGAGATGATGAATATTCTGAATAAGAAGTCCGGCGTGCAGGGCATCTCCGGCGTCTCCTCCGACTTCCGGGACCTCTATGCCGCCGCCGATTCGGGCAATGTCCGGGCAAGGCTGGCCATTGACGTCTTTGCCTATTCCGTGAAGAAGTATATCGGCGCCTATGCCGCCGTCATGGGCGGGGTGGATGCCATCGTTTTCACTGCCGGCGTGGGCGAGAACAACCCGGCCCTCCGCTCCCAGATCGTGGAGGGGCTTGCGTATATGGGCGTGGCTCCGCTCAATGAGACAGAGAACGCCAGGCGGGGGGACGAAGTGGACGTCTCCGGCCAGGGCTCCAAGGTGCGGGTGCTGGTCATTCCCACCAACGAGGAGCTGATGATCGCCATGGATACCGCGGAGATCGTGAAGCAAAGGTGAGAACGGTTTTCCGCAACAATACACCCGCCTCAAAGCATTTGCTTTGAGGCGGGTACTTCATTTTTTAACGGTTGTAGATGAGTTCCCGGTACGTCTCTTCCTCCGCCACCTTGCCCACCACGGAGAGGGAGGCGTTCTCCCAGCGGAACATCTCTTCCGCCAATGCTTTCAAATTTTCCAGCGTCACGGCGTCATAGGCTGCAATGATCTCGTCGGGGGTCAGAATCTCCTCCCCGTTCAGCACCGACCTTGCCATGTGGTTCATGTGGGCGGTGGTGGACTCCATACCCATGAGGACGTTGGCTTTCGCCAGCTCCCGGACGCGGTGCAGCTCCTCCTCCGTGGCCCCGTCCGCCAGGAATTCGTCGATCACCTTTTTGATCCCGGCAACGGCCTGCATCTCAGTGTCCTTACTCTGGGCGGTGGCGATGCAGAAGATGCCGATGTCAGCGAAACTGGAGCCGTAGGTGTAGATGTTGTAGCACAGCCCCTGCTGCTCCCGGACCTGCTGAAACAGCCGGGAGGACATACCGCCGCCCAAAATAGAGCTGAGCAGCTGGAGGGTAAACCGCCGGTCGTCACGGTTGTCAATGGCGGGGAAGGCCAGGATCAGGTGATTCTGCTCCGTGGCCTTGCGTTTCAGGGAGATGGCGGGCGTATATCTGCCCGCCTTAATGTTAGCCGCTTTCCCCGGCGTCATGGAGGAGAACCGGCGGCGGATCTCCTCCACCACCTCGTCCGAGTAAGAACCCGCCAAAGAGACGATCACCTTGTCCGGCAGATAGTGGCGCTCTTTATAGTCTTTCAACCAGTCCCCGGTCATCTTGTCCAGCGTGGCCTTCTTGCCCAGAATGGGCCGGGCCAGAGGGGTGCCGTGAAAGACAGCGGCGGCCAGCCGTTCCGCGCAGAG
>OMVL01000071.1 GCA_900314485.1 uncultured Eubacteriales bacterium | reverse complement strand
CAGCTGGACTGCCCGGTTTACACCCTGATGAAGGAGTCGGTGCAGTACCGGTACACTGTCTCCATGGAGGACAACACCTCCACCAACCCCCTGCAGTATCACCCCTGGTGGTACGGCGATTCCGTCAACAGCTTCATCATCCCCCTGCTGGACGGGGCGAAGGAGCGCTTTGGCCGGATCCCCGACTTTTTGCAGGCGGCCTGCTATTACGAGATCTATCACAAGTTTAACTGCAACCTGAACGACCGCAACAAGGGCGTCTTGCCCGACAAAGGGGCAGTTATGGCCTTCGCCGAGGACGCCTTTCAGGCCCTGACCCGGCTGGATAACCGGATCATCGCCCGGCAGCAGATTACCACCCAGTGCAAGGCCAACCGGGGTCTGCGCATGCTCTTTTTCCGGGGCAGGGCCCAGGCGCTGGGGCAGGCGGTCCACATGGTGGACGGCGGCTCCGACCGCTTTACTGCCGTTTTGGAGACGGACGGAACAGATCAGGACTTTGCCAACCGTGTGGCCGTCTTCGGTCCCCTGGGCAAGGAGACGCTGCGCATCACCGTGATGAACGAGGAAAACGGCACTCTCTTTGTAGAGGCCGCCCCGGGCATGGTGGACTATCTGGAGCCGGAGGAGTTCAAGCTCTTTGCCGTGACCCAGGATGCGGACACCGGGGAGGAGAACATCTATGAGGCAGCGCCCTCCACCGTCTATCCCCTGGTCAAGTGCTTCGGCATCACCTGTCAGCGCAAGTACCCCGTTCAGTTCCGCATTCCCTCCACCCAGGTCAAGCGGCTGGACATCACCTTCTGCTACGAATTCCAGGGCCGGCGCTATCCCCTGGGCTTCACCTTCGGCGGCGGCAACTCCCGTCTGGACCCCGGGGATTCCCGGTCCTACTGGATGTTCCGGGATCACTGGCTTCTCCGCTGGCGGCAGGGCGGGAAGGACGGACCTGCAATGCTGTATATCCGCAAGGTCCGCCGCAAGACCCACATCCAGTGGGAGCGGAATCTGCAAAAGAGCATCGCCCAGAACCTGCCGGACAAAAAGCTGGCCCGCCAGATCGTCCGGATGCGTCGGCTGTACTGGCTGCTGCTGCCGCTGTACAGGAAAAAGCACGTCTGGATCGCCTTTGACAAGATCTACAAGGCAGGGGACAACGGCGAGTATATGTACCAGTATCTCAGGGCCAACTGCCCCGAGATCGAGCCGTACTATATCATCCGCCGGGATTCCCCGGACTACGAGCGGCTGGTAAAGCAGGATAAAAAGCACATCCTGGTCTTTGGCACCCTTCGGTGCCTGCTCATCTCCCTGATGGCGGAAGTCTATCTGGACACCCACGCCAATATTCCCGCCCAGTTCAATCCCACACCGGACTGGAAGCCCTACACCAAGGACCTGCAGCGGGGCGAGGTGGTCTGCATCCAGCACGGCCTGACCATTCAGAAGATCGCCCAGTTCCAGAACCGACTGTTTGACAACATCAAGCTGTACTGCTGCGCCTCCCCCTACGAGGTGGAAAATCTCAGCCGCCCCTTCTATGACTACACGCCGGATATGCTCAAGCTCACCGGCCTTGCCCGATACGACGGGCTGAAATCCAACGATCAGAAGATCATTCTCATCACCCCCTCCTGGCGGAAGAATGTGGTCAATTCCAGCGTGGCCAACCAGAAAAAGACCCACAACAGCAACTTCAAAAACAGCGACTACTTCCGCATTTACAACCGTCTCATCAATGACGAGACGCTGATCGACTGCGCCAAGCGAACGGGCTACCGCATCGTCTACCTCCTCCATCCCGCCATGAGCGCCCAGCTGGAGGACTTTGACCGGAACGACTACGTAGAGCTGATCCCCGCCACCGGCGATGTGAGTTACGAGAAGATCCTCACCGAGTCCAGCCTGATGGTGACGGACTACTCCGGCGTCCAGTTTGACTTCGCCTACATGCGCAAGTGCCTGATTTACTATCACCCGGACCAGCTGCCCCCCCACTATGACGAGGGTGGGCTGATCTACTCCACCATGGGCTTCGGACCCATCTGCACCAACCACGAGCAGATCGTGGACGAGCTGTGCCGGGCCATGGAGCGGGGCTGCGCCACAGAGCAGGAATACATCCGCAGAGCCGACGACTTCTTTGCCTACGACGACCACGACAACTGCCGGCGGATCTATGAGGCCATCCGGACCTGGCAGAAGGAACGAAAGGGGAGCAGGAAGGCATGAATATTGCAATGATCTTCGCCGGCGGCAGCGGCGTGCGCATGGGCGCCGGCGTCCCCAAGCAGTTTCTGGAGATCAACGGCAAGCCGGTACTTATCCACACCCTGGAGCTGTTTCAGTACCACTCCATGATCGACAAGATCTATGTCTCGGTGCTGGAGGAATATATCGACTATGTCAGCGCCCTTATTGAGGAATACCACATCACCAAGGCCGCGGGCATCGTTCCCGGGGGCGAGACGGCTCAGGACTCCATTTACAACGTGCTGAAAAAGGCGGAGGCGGAAAATCCCGCCGACTCGGTGGTCCTGCTCCACGACGGCGTGCGGCCCTATGTGGACGCAGACGTCATTACAGAGAATATCCTCTCCGTAGAACAGTACGGCAGCGCCATTACCAGCACCCCCAGCTATGAGACGGTGGTGCTCAGCGCCGACGGCGGCAGTGTGTCTCAGGTGCCCCTGCGCAAAGAGACCTATACCGCCCAGGCCCCCCAGTCCTTCCGGCTCCGGGACATCATCGCCGCCCACGACGCCATTCGGCTCCGCCCGGAGCGGTATGACAATATGGTGGACGCCTGCACCATTATGACCACGCTGGGCCGGCCGGTGCATCTGGTCCACGGCAACCGGGGCAACATCAAGGTCACCACGCCGGAGGATGTGTATATCTTCCGCGGTCTGCTGCAATACAAGGAGAACGAGCAGGCCTTCGGCTTCGGTCTCACCAACCGGATCCAGGCCAAGATGAATCACTTCCGAAGAAAAAAGCAGGCCTTTCCCCTGGACTGATCGAGGAAACGCTGACAAAAACGCCGTCTGACGGG
>OMVL01000073.1 GCA_900314485.1 uncultured Eubacteriales bacterium | reverse complement strand
CCCAGGCCAAAGGCCAGGACCAGGGCGATCACCATGTCGAGAATGCTGACGCTGGCGACGTTTTCCAGAAAGCTGGATTTGAAGATGTCATTGAAAGTCATTTTAATTCGCTCCTTTGATTGAAATCAGCCGTAGATACGGCACTGTGCGTATTTGGAAAAGGCGCTGCTCCGTCTGCTTTCCAGACCTACAGCCGCCCGGATCGTATCGGGGAGATAGGCGTCCCACTTCACTTCCAGTAAGATGGGGGCGTCTCCCGCCGGGACGGTGACGCAGCCGGGATTCAGAAAGCCGGTACAGCCCAGCCCGGTTCGGATGTCGTAGTCCAGCGTCACCCGGACATTGCCGGGGGGATAGTAGAACGGCTCTCTGGTATAGTCCACAATGGTCTTGGGGCGAAGGTTTTGGCTGCGCATTTTACTGTACAGCTCCTGTACCAGAGGCCGGTCACTGCATCCTGCCATCCAGTCCAAACTGCCGTTTATAATGGCCTGCGCCTCCCCTGCTGTCAGCACGTCGGATGCCTTTGTGCCCAGGCCGTTCAGCTTGCTCTTTCTCTCCAGGTGGATGAGGGAGGTATCCCCGTTATAGTAGCGGATGCGAAACTTCTCCCGGCGGTTGACCCCGTCCAGCTTTTCCCGGAGGGCCTTGTCTGCGGGGGTGTCAAAGTAGAGACTGCGTATCATGTATCTGCCGTCAATGGCGTGGGGGTCGATTTTTGCCACGGCCCGGAGCCGCTGACGGAGGGTGATGAGGTCAGAGCGGTTGATCTCGTGCTTCCACTCGTGACGGTATTGCATATCTGTCACTTCCCTTCTGTCTCTTGCTGATATGATTGTATAACCTGAACCTGAAGCGAACCTGAAAAAAGAGAAAAAAATTTTCAGCGTTTTTCAGTTGCCGCTTTTCTTCATTTGAGAGGAATAGTATAATGTTCTCAGAAAATCACCGAACAGGAGCATTGCTATGAAAATTCTGGTCGTAGAAGACGAAAAACTGCTGGCTGACTCCCTCAAATCCCTGCTGGAAAAGAACGGCTTTGAGGTAGACACCGCCTATGACGGGGAGACCGGGGAGGAATATGCCGAACTGGGCGTCTACGATCTGCTCATTCTCGATGTGATGATGCCGGGGCTGAACGGCTATCAGGTGGCACGTAGGGTCCGCTCCAAGCGACTTGCTACGCCCATTCTCATGCTGACCGCCAAGTCGGGGCTGGAAGATCGGATCGAGGGGCTGAACTCCGGGGCGGATTACTATTTGACCAAGCCCTTTAACAGCCGGGAGCTGCTGGCCTGCATCAACGCCCTTCTGCGCCGGCAGGGCAATCAGGTGGACGAGCTGGTCTACGGCAACACCTCTCTCGACCTCTCCTCCGGCATTCTGGTCTGCGGAGAAAAGAGCGTCCGGCTGTCGGCACGGGAGTTTGACGTCATGCGCTTTCTCCTCCAATCCAAGGAGCGGAATCTGTCTAAAGAGACGATCCTGTCCCGGGTGTGGGGGTATGACTCCAACGCCGTGGAAAATCATGTGGAGGTCTATGTGGGCTTTCTGCGGAAGAAGCTGAAGAGCATCGGCTCCAATGTCAAGATCGAGTCCATCCGCCGACTGGGCTATCATCTGGAGGTGGAAGAGTGATGCTGAAACGGCTGCGCATCAAGTTTATCTGCATCAATATGGCCATTGTGACGGTGATCCTGGCAGTGATCTTCGGTCTGGTCATCTTCTCCACCCGGCAGAATTTGGCGGAACAGAGCATCCGCATGATGCAGTCCGTCATGGCGGAGCCAGAGGAATTTTCCCCTCCCGATCAGTTTGGCGAGCTGAATCGTCCCGTCCGTGTGCGGGATGAGGTGCTGCTTCCCTACTTCACCTTGCAGGAAAAGGATGGAGTCCTATCCGCTTCGGGGAACACCTATTACGATCTCACGGACGAAGACTTTCTCTCCGATTTGAAGGCCGCCGTCGAATCCCAGGGAGGCGAGACGGGCGTATTGAGCGATTACAACCTTCGTTTCTACCGCCATTCCGACCCCATGGGCAAGTTTATCGTCTTTGCCGACACCTCCAGTGAGCAGGCGACGGTAAACAGCCTCATCCGCACCTCCGCTCTGGTGGGCATCATCAGCTTTCTTGTCTTTCTCGGCATCAGCTTCGCCCTTGCCCGTTGGGCAGTCCGCCCGGTGGAGCGGGCGTGGGAGCAGCAGCGGCAATTTGTGGCAGACGCCTCCCACGAGCTGAAAACACCGCTGACTGTCATCACCACCAACGCAGAGCTGCTCAAATCCCCGGACTGCTCGGACACAGAGCGGGATCGCTATGCCGGCAGCATCCTCACTATGTCCGGTCAGATGCGGGGACTGGTGGAGGGTCTTAACGGGACAGCAAAGATGCACTTCTCCGATTTGGATTTCAGCGCGCTTGTCTCTGACGCTCTGCTCCCCTTTGAGCCGGTATTCTTTGAAAAGGGGCTGCTGCTGGACAGCGACATTGCCGAGGGCATCTCCACAAGCGGCAGTGAAAGTCATTTGAAACAGGTCATTGACATCCTGCTGGACAACGCCCAGAAGTACGCATCGGATGGGGCAACCGTCACCGTTACTCTGAAACGGGTAGACAAAAGCCACTGTCTGCTGACAGTGGCAAACGAAGGAGAGTCAATCTCCCCTGCAGATCTGAAAAAGATTTTTCAGCGCTTCTACCGGGTGGACAAGGCCCGGAGCATGAATCACAGCTACGGTCTGGGGCTGTCCATCGCCCAGAGTATCGTGGAACAGCACGGGGGGAAGATTTGGGCGGAGAGCGAGAACGGGGTGAATTCGTTTTTCGTGCGGCTTGGGACGATCAACTGACGGGAAGGAACAGGGTGGAAAATCGGG
>OMVL01000074.1 GCA_900314485.1 uncultured Eubacteriales bacterium | reverse complement strand
ATATCATTCACGCCGCCAGCCAGACGGCCAGCCGGGCCATGGTGGAGCAGCCGGTGGAGACCATCCTCACCACGGTAGAGGGCACCCGGCGGATGCTGGCGCTGGCACGGGAGCGGAACAGCCTGGGCATGGTCTATCTCTCCAGCATGGAGGTCTACGGCACCCAGCCTCAGGGCAAGCGGGTGACGGAGAACGATGTGGGGGCGATGCTGCCCACCAAGATCCGCAACAGCTATCCCCTGAGCAAGCAGCTGGCAGAGTGCCTGTGCGCCAGCTACGCATCCGAGTACGGCGTGCCTGTGCGGATGCTCCGTCTGGCCCAGACCTTCGGCCCCGGCGTTCCCCTGGAGGATAAGCGGGTATTTGCCATGATCGCCCGCTGCGCCATGCACGGCGAGGATGTGGTGCTGCGCACCACCGGCGAGAGCAGCCACAGCTTCCTCTACACCATGGACGCCGTCTCCTCCATCCTCAAGGTGCTGCTGGAGGGCGAGAGCGGCCAGGCCTATACCGCCGCCAACGAGGAGACCTACTGCTCCATTGCGGACATGGCCCGGATGGTCTGCGCCAAATTCAGCGGCGGGAAGAGCCGGGTGGTCTTTGATCTGGGCGAGAATACCGTCTACCCCGACACCAGCTATCTGGATCTGGACACCTCCAAGCTCCAGGCCCTGGGGTGGAAGGCGGAGTACGGCCTTGCCGAGATGTACGAAAACATGATGGAAACGATGAGGTGACGAGATGAGTGACCTCCAAGCCGGGAGCGCACCGCCCAAGCAGCGGGACGCCTACTGGGATAATGTCAAGGGTGTACTGATCATACTGGTGGTATTCGCCCATCTTATAGAGCAGCTTTTCTCGACGTTTGGCTTTGCCAAGCCCCTTTGGGCAACAGTCTACTCCTTCCACATGCCCGCTTTCATTCTGGTCAGCGGCTATATGGCCAGCCGCTCCTCCAAAGACCCGGTGGATCGGGTGCCCAAAATGCTGGGCTATTATGTCGCCATAGAGGTCATCTACACCCTCGTGGACCTTGCCACAGGGAAGGCGAAGGAGTTCTCTCTTCAGATCCTCACCCCCAGATACGGCTGCTGGTATCTGCTGTTTCTGGCCTTTTCCTATCTAGCGATCCACTATTTGAAAGAAAAGCCCCGGAACACCATGCTGCTTGCCGGTCTGCTGGTGGGGCTGCTGCGGGGCTTTGATCCCACGCTGACCAACGAGGGCGGCCTGGTGCGCTTCGCCAATTTCTTCCTTTTCTTTCTGATCGGTTACTTCTTTGATCTGAATCTTGTGATCGACCGCTTCCGCAGACATAAGCTGTGGAGCCTACTCGCCTTTATCGCAGTTGACAGCGCACTTTATATGCTGGTGGTGAAAAAATGGTTCAACCGCCGGCAGTTTACCGGAGCCGTCTCCTATCAGGAGCTGTACCCCGATCAGCTCTGGCGGGCGCTGTTGATGCAACTGGTCTGCTACGCCATCAGCCTGCTGCTGTCGCTGTGTCTGTTCGCTCTGATTTCCCGAAGGCAGAGCTTGCTCACCTATATTGGGCGAAACTCCCTTTG
Organism: uncultured Eubacteriales bacterium; assembly: GCA_900314485.1. Classification (GTDB taxonomy): domain Bacteria; phylum Bacillota; class Clostridia; order Oscillospirales; family Oscillospiraceae; genus Onthomonas. The sequence continues at coordinate 926 of OMVL01000074.1, read as the reverse complement.
GATCTATCTGGCCCACATCGTGATCGTCAGCCGGGGCTATGCGTGGCTGACCGCCCACGTCTTTGACGGCACCCGGAAGCGGGGAGCCTTCTACGCCATCGCTATCACCGGCGCCATTTTGCTGGCGGTTCTGGGCGTCATGGCCGCCATTCAGGCGCTGCGCAGGCGGCGGCTGCAAAAGCGTGCCCCGTGATCTGCCGCCCTGCGGGCGTTTCTTTGTGTCACTATAACTTGTCAAGCAAGGAGAGAAAGAGAGTATGGATGAGCAAATAATCGGACAGGTTTTCTCCACGATCCTGTATGTGGATCAGGAGGAACTGATGGAGCTGGCTCTGAAGCGTTTTCAAAGATTCGAGCAGTTCACTCAGCAGGTACAGCTGATCGTCGTCGATCCCCACCTGTCCGAAGCGGTGAAGGCGGCCTGCGGCGGCTGCCCCAACGTCCGGTATCTTCCGGCGGAGGGCGTGGAGATCGCAGAGGCCTACAATCTGGGACTCGGTGAGGCCAGGGGGGAGTATATCGGCTTTTCCGTCGCCTCCGGTACTTGCTCTCCCCGGTTTTTTCGGTCCGCCATGGGCCTGTTGAAGGACGAAACCGTGCAGATGGTCTCCGCCAACCCCGTCTTTGTGGATGTGGACGGCACCGAGACCCCTTATGCCGGCGCAGCCCTCCCCGAAGACCGGCACACCGTCATTGACCTGACCTTGTCCGATAACAGTCTGCAGTTGCTGCTCCAGGCCTATCTGTTCCGCCGCTCTCTGCTGGAAGGGCGCAGCTTTGACGCATCTCTCCACGAGGACGCTCTGCTGAAATTCCTGCTGGAAATTCAGCTGGACTGCCCGGTTTACACCCTGATGAAGGAGTCGGTGCAGTACCGGTACACTGTCTCCATGGAGGACAACACCTCCACCAACCCCCTGCAGTAT
>OMVL01000076.1 GCA_900314485.1 uncultured Eubacteriales bacterium | reverse complement strand
TTTTCATAGATCATGGTTCAAAAACCTCCCCGTTTTTCAGCAGGCGGAAGTTGCGGGACCGGAGCAGACGCATCATCTCCATGGAGTCGCTGGGAAGGCGCTCTGTGCCAATGCCCGCCCGGGCAATATCCTCGTTCCGGTGGCAATCGGACCCGGCGGTGCCGATCAGACCGAACTCCTTCGCATAATGGACAGCCAGCGCATCTCGGCTGTCGTGCCGGGGACTGGCGTTGTAAATCTCCACTCCGTCCAGGTACCGGGCAATGGCCGGGGTGCAGCCGTGACGATAGGGGTGGGCCTGGATCAGCAGCGCGCCCTGGCCCCGGGCGATGGGGGAGAAGGCGGAGATACCCATGCGGAAGATCTCCTCCGGCTCGGCAAGCAGCTCATCCGCCCAGCCATAGAGCAGATAGTCGTTCTCGCACTCGTCAAAGCGCAGTTCCGCGCCCTTGAAGACTCGCAGGCCCTGGCGCTCGCCTTCCTCCCGGACACGGCGATAGCCCTCCAGGAAGGCGCCGACCCGGTCGCCTTTCCCGGCAGGATCCAGACCCAGATAGTCAAAGGTGGTGCGGTTAAAATGGTCGGTTACGATGAGAGCGCTGTAACCCGCGGCCTTGTACCCGGCCACGATCTCCTGTGCCTCCAGCCGCCCGCAGCGGCTGACGTGGGTGGTGTGCAGGTGCGGTTCGATCTTATACATGGGCAGGGTCCTTTCTTTTGCTATTCGGCGATCTCCAGCAAGGTGCCGAAGCTGCGGCAAAGGGCGCGGAGCTCCGGGGGACAGAGAGTGTCGGTGATCAGGCGGTCCATATCTTTCAGACTGGCGTAGCTCATGAGACCGGCTGCGCCGTACTTTGCCGAGTCGCACAGCAGAATGCGGTGATCGCTCTGCTGCACGGCCAGGTGCTTGATCTCATGATCCAGATAGGAGGATACATTCAGCTTCCCGTCGGCGGAGAGACCGGTGGCTGCCATCAGGGCCTTCCCAAAGTGATAGCGGCCCAAGAATTCCAGCGTGCTCACATCGGAGACGGAGTTTGTGCGGCGGTTCAGCGCGCCGGGCAGCACGATCAGCTCCAGATTGGGGCGGGTGTAGGCCTGGGCGATGATGTGGAGGTTGCCGGTTACGATGGTGGCGTGGATCTCCAGCGGCAGCACATCCAGAAGGTGCATGGTGGTGGTACCGGCGTCCACGAACAGCGTGTCCCCGTCGTTCACCAGAGAGGCCGCCTGCCGTACGATGGCCCGCTTGGCCTCTGTGTGCAGCTGGGCCCGCTGGGCGAAGAGGGGGATCTCCTGCTGCTGTACGGCGCGGACACCGCCATAGACCTTCTCCACGGTACCGGTCTGTTCCAGAAAGGACACGTCTGCCCGAATGGTGTTCATGGATACATGAAAGGTCTCACATAGCTCCGGCATGGTGACCGAACCCCGACGGGTGATGTAGGCGGCAATCTCTTTTCTGCGGCTGTCTCGCATGACGGCACTCCTTTCAAACGGAACTGGCCCTTGATGAAGCCAGTATAACGCAAAGCACCAAAACTGTCAACTCTATTGTTAAATTTGTGAAGTTAACAAAAAATTGCACAAAGAAATAACAAGAAAACAACAATAGAAATTGACAAGTCAACAATGAAATGCTAAAATCTGCGTGAAAACAACCGGGACGTTATTTTCGCATCCCCGGAAAACACGAAGAAAGCGAGGAAATGATCATGGCAAAAGTAAAAGTCGGCGTAGCGGGCTACGGCACCATCGGCACAAGACTGGCTGACGGCGTGGTACTGCAGGAGGACATGGAGCTGGTTGGTATCGTGGGGCATTCTCCGTCTCTGGCCATCCGGGCTCTGGCGGAAAACAACATGATCGGCGTAAACGGCGTGGAGTACAAGCTCTATCTGGTGGATATGGAGCTGAAGCCCAAGTTCGATGCCCTCGGCATTCCGGTGGAGGGCAGCTTTGAGGAGCTTTGCGCCAAGGTGGATGTGATGCTGGACGCCTCTCCCGGCGGCACCGGTGCTGCCAACAAGGCAGTATACGAGCGCCTGGGCGTGAAGGCCATTTTCCAGGGCGGCGAGAAAAACAGTGTGGCCGATGTGTTCTTCCA